>NZ_LIWF01000004.1:0-163103 GCF_012978615.1 Campylobacter sp. RM9328
CCTTTAAAAAGGTATCTTACAAGATATTTTAGGCTTACGCGTCTTATCTACATAAGAGGCGGCGGATATTATATAGATTTAGAGTCTAGGAGGTCTGTGGAGATTAGGAATCTGCTTACTTCGTTTAACGCAACCGCCGATGATTTTACAAAAGATGAATATAAAAAATACATTTGCGATAAAAATTTACCTATTTTGCCTTGGCAAGATAAGCAAAACGAAATTCTTGATAATCTAAAATGCGAAATAAAAGAGCTAGAAAAAAGCTTAAATTTAAAAGAGACTTTTGTGATACAAAGCGATGAATTAGAGAGCCAAATAACAGAGCTTAGAGCTTATAGAGGTGAACTTTTAAATCTGATTCTAAAAGCTAGGTTTGAAAATTTAGACAACATAGACAAGGTAATAGAGGCTTTAAAAAACATAAATAAACTTGATATCAAGCCTAGCATTGCACTTGAAAAATATATAAATTTAGCATTTAATATCATTAATGACGCGATTAAAATAAAGCCCAATTCGCTTTTTGGTGATGATAATGAGATAATATTTACAGCACCCGCAAATAGACCAGATATTGAGTGTTTTTATGATGGGTTTAACTCTATTTGCGAAGTTACGATCCTAAGCGGACGCAATCAATGGTATAATGAAGGACAGCCTGTGATGAGGCATTTAAGGGAGTTTGAAAATGTTTCTGCAAAAGAAGATAACTACTGCATTTTTATTGCTCCCAAAATTCACAGAGACACTTTAAACACTTTTTGGATAGCAAACAAATATGAATATGAGGGCAAAAAACAAAAGATAATCCCGCTAAATATAGCTCAAATCATAGAAATTTTAACCGCCGTCAAAACGGCAAAAGCGGATAAAAAGATGATTTCTCATATTAAATTTAAAAATTTGCTGGATTTTATCATAAAAGATGTGGAGATATCACAAAACTGCGATGAGTGGATGGCAAAAATCCCTGTAAAAATTTTAAGCTATAAAGAAAGCTTGATATGAACAAAATTTATCACGGAGATTGTATTGAAATTTTAAAAACAATCAAACCAAAAAGCGTTCAGCTTGTATTTGCCGATCCGCCATATAATCTATCTGGTAACGGGCTAAAACTTATAAATAATAAAACTGGCGGTGATTATTTTATGGTAAATGAAGCTTGGGATAAAATGGATAGCGATAAATACGAGCGATTTACTCACGAATGGGTGGAGCTTTGTAGTAAAACATTAAAAGATAACGGATCTATTTTTATCGCTTGTAGCTATCACAATATCGCTGAAGCGATTACGGCTTTAAAGCATAGCAAATTTGAGATAAAAAACATAATCACGTGGCAAAAAACAAACGCAATGCCGAATTTAACAAGGCGAGTTTTGACCCACACGACGGAATTCGTAGTATGGGCGGTCAAAGGAAGCGGTTGGGTTTTTAACTATGAAATTTTAAAAGAACTAAATCCTGATAGACAAAAAGATGGCTCCAAAAAACAGCTTAGAGACGTGTGGCAAATCCCGCTTTGTCAAGGCAAGGAGCGACTAAAAGACGAAAATAGCGGCAAGGCTTTGCACCCGACGCAAAAACCGGAGGAGCTATTAAAACGCATAATTTTAGGCTTTTCAAATGTTGGCGATATAGTGCTTGACCCATTTGCAGGGAGCGGAACGACTCCGTTTATAGCAAAAAGATACGATAGAAAATTTATCGGCATAGAAAAAGATGAGAGATATTATGATGCTATTCTGCAAAGGCTCCATTGTAATTGCGTTGAAAGCTTTATAAAATATTAAGATTTGTATTAATTGTTTATGACTTCAGGATAGATAAAAGGAGCAAGAGCTCCTTTTATTAAAGTTTGCCGCCTTCAACAACTAAAGATTCAGGATTTACACTATCGCCGTAAATTGGTTTAAGTGTTGCATCGTAAGCTTTATGGAAGAAATTTTCTTTCGCAAGTTCTGCTATCTCGTTGTTTATCCACTCAAGTAAAGTTTTGTTCCCTTTTCTAACTGCAGGAGCGATCACGTCGATATCTCCAAGAGCTTCAACTCCAACTTTAAAACCTGGATTTTCTTTTGCCCATGCAAAAAGTAGGGCGTTATCATGAGCTAAAGCAGCACCACGACCATCAAGCAACGCGCCAAATGTTTCTGTATTTTGGTCAAATTTTAAAAGCTCTATATCTGGGTGATTTTTAGTAAAATAAGCATCGGCAGTTGTGCCTTTGTTTACGATAAGTTTTTTGCCTTTTAGTTCACTTATGTCTTTTATAAGAGCGCCGTCTGGACTAACTATACCAAGGCTAACTTTCATATATGGCAATGCAAAATCAACTATTTGTGCACGTTCTGGTGTTTTGGTGAAGTTTGCGAGGATTATATCAACTTTGTTTGCAACTAAGAATTCAGCTCTGCTTGCAGCTTCTACAAGTTCAAATTTTACCTTGTTTTCATCTCCTAGCAAGTCTTTTGCGATACGTTTTGCAAAGTAAACGTCATAGCCTTCGTTTTTGCCGTCTTTACCGATATAGCCAAACGGTGGTTTGTCGCTAAAAACGCCTATACGAACAAATCCTTGCTCTTTTATTTTAGCCAGTGCGTCATTTTGCGCATCGGCAACTTTGTCATTACCACAACCCGTTAGAAAGACGGTAGCGATAAGTGCTAAAAATGAAAAAATAATTTTCTTCATCTCTTTCTCCTTGTGTTAAAATAAGACCAAAATAGTATTAGAAATTTACTAAAAAGAAGTTTAAAAATTTAAAAAATAAATATAATGTAAAAAATAACGGCAAAATAATAAAAAATTTGCCGTTATCTGACTAGAATGTAAATAAATTTAAGAATTTTTTAGCGCGTTCGGTTTTTGGATTTGAAAAGAATTTTTCAGGCGTGTTTTGTTCAATTATGTGTCCGCCATCCATAAATACAATCCTGTCCGCAACTGCGCGGGCAAAGTCCATTTCGTGGGTTACGATTAGCATCGTCATGCCCTCTTTGGCTAAATTTAGTATGACATCTAACACTTCTCGGACGATTTCAGGATCAAGTGCTGCCGTAACCTCGTCAAATAGCATTAGTTCCGGGTTCATGCAAAGCGCCCTTACGATAGCGATACGTTGTTTTTGACCGCCACTAAGCTCTTTTGGACGGGCAAATTTTTTATCGCTAAGGCCGACTTTTTCAAGCCACATATCTGCTTCTTTTTCTACTTCTTCTTTGTTTCTGCCCTGGGCTTTTATGGGACCTAGCATGATATTCTCAAGCACATTCATGTGGTCAAAAAGTTCATAACTTTGAAAGACCATTCCCACGCGTTGGCGCATTTTTGTCCAGTTTTTATAGTCTTTTGTCACTGTATCGCCGGCTATGATTATCTCGCCGCTAGCTATACTCTCAAGTCCGTTTATACATCTTAAAGTTGTGCTTTTACCACATCCCGAAGGTCCTAGAAGAACTACGACTTCACCTTGTTTTACTTGTAAATTTATATCATGTAAAGCCTGTGATGATCCATAAAATTTATTAACGTTTTTAAGCTCTAAAATATAGTCCAAATTTCACTCCTTAGCCCCAACGCTCTTCTAATTTTTTTGAAAATTTAGAGATTGGATAGCAGATTATAAAATATAAAAAGAATATAAAACCATAAACCCAAAACGGCGCCATATTGTTTGTAAATACGTGTCGTTCGATGATTTGCTGACCTACTTTTACAACTTCTACAACACCAATTAACACAACAATAGACGTTGTTTTTATCATACGACTAAGTAAATTTACGGCTCCAGGAACCAGCCTACGAAACGCCAAAGGCACGATAACATAAGTGTAAATTTTAAATTTGCTTAGTCCTAGACTCTGTGCACTTTCAAACTGGTGTTTTGGTATGGAGACGACTGCGCCGCGCACGATATCCATCATCTCAAAAACTCCCCATACGCTAAAAACTAAAAGCGAGGCCATAAACGCGCTAATATGCATCCCCGTAGCCCTTGTAAGACCAAAATAGAATATAAAAAGCCAAACGATGGTTGGCATTATGCGCACTATCTCAAGGCAAATTTTAAGTAGCCAATAAAGTGGTTTGTTTTTTAGGCTCATTAAAACGCCAAGCACCAAGCCGCCAAAAACAGAAATAATAATAGAAATGACCGAAATTTCAAGGCTTACTAGCAAGCCTTGCATGAGGCGCATTAGAGTTTCTTGTTCAAAAAGTATATTAACTCCTTGCATTTGCCATCCTTTTTTCCCATATGCTTAAGGCAAACGAGATAGGCAATATGATGGCTAGATAGCTCATCACTAGCATAAACAGTGCCTCATCTGTCTTATAATAAAGTCCGATGATATCTTTTGCGACATAGACAAGGTCAGCTAATGCAACTATGCTTACGATCGAGGTTTCTTTTAGTAAAAATATCACATTTGCACTGATGCTTGGAAGCGCTACTCTAAAGGCTTGCGGCGAGACGATATGGTATAAAATTTGCGTTTTATTTAGTCCGATGCTAAGTCCTGCTTCGATTTGCGATATTCTTACCGACTCGTATCCTAGCCTAAAACTTTCTGCCATATAACTTCCGCCCAAAAAGGCAAGTCCGATAACCGCACATGAAAATGAGCTTAAATTTATACCAAGTTTTGGCAAGCCGTAGTATAAAAAGAAAAGCTGGATAAGAAGAGGGGTGTTTCTGCTTAGCTCGATGTATCCCGTTACTAGCGGTTTTAAAGGCTTAATGTGAAAATATCTAATCGCCATACATAAAATGCCTATAATGATAGAGAAAAATATACCCAAAAACGCTAGTTCAAGCGTTAAAATGCCGGCTTTTATATACATAGGATAAAATTTAGCAATAAAATCAAAATCCATAATTTTCCAAACTGAAGTAAATTTAAAAAGACTGATTTTATCCAAAAAATACTAAATTTATCTTTTACGGAATTACTAAAGCTAAATTTTGATAAGATATAAACTTTTTTCGGGAGTTAATGTGGATATTTTTCAATTTATTGGATTTTTGGGCATGCTCTGCGTTGTTGGAGCATATTTTTTACTTCAACTTGGACGAGTGGACGCCAACAGCATGCGTTTTCAGGTTATAAATTTGATCGGAGCAGTCTTGCTTATCGTGTCGCTTTGTGTTCATTTTAACCTAGGCTCATTTTTGATAGAGGTTTTTTGGATAGGCATAACGCTTTATGGGATTTATAAAATTTTAAGAGAAAGAAAACGATAAGAGCTTACGCGTTATACCGTGGAAATTTAGCCGTGATACTTATAAGCGGGCTTTGGTTTGACGCAGTGTTGCTGTTTGTGTGACAGCTAGAGTAAAGATAGGTTGTGCCTGTAAAGCACTTTTCATCCAAAGCCTTAGGCTCAAGATATCTTGTAGTTTCATTTACTGGCTTTGCACCACATATAATACTCTTGGCATCTATCACGCCGTTTTCATCCATGCCATGCTTTTTTACCTCACAAGGCGTCACATTTTTAGCCTTTGTTTTTGTCGCTTCAAAGGCAAGTGTGTAAGTAAGCGTCGCCTAGACACCGATTAGCAAGGCTGTCATTTTTATAAATTGTCTGTAAAATTTATGATAAAATATCTGCTTTAATAACATAGTAAGTAAATTTTTGTGAGAATTTGTAATGTTGTCACATAAAAAGGAAATGATCAATGAAAGCTTATGCAGAATGGGAAAAACAAGAGAGTTTGCTTTTGTCTTTGCCGCATGAAAACAGCGACTGGGCGGAGTATCTGGAAGAAATTTTAAACTCATACGAAGAGCTTGTCGCAGCTGTTACGCCTTATCAAAAGTGTGTTTTAATCTGTCCTAATGATAAAATTTTAGATCGTTTTAGAAAGTTTCAAAACTGTGAGTTTTTGCGTATCGACACAAACGATACATGGATAAGAGATTACGGTATGATAGATGTTAAAAACGGCGATAAAATTTTAAGTTATAACTTTAAATTTAATGCTTGGGGCGGAAAATTTGATAGTAAAAAAGACGATCTTGTAAATAAAAGCCTAAATGCACATTTTGGCGGTATGATGCAAGATATAGACATGATACTTGAGGGTGGTAGCGTTGAATTTGACGGAGATAAAACGCTTTTGACGACTGAGCATTGCTTGTTGAATGACAATAGAAATAAAAATTTAAGTAAGGCGCAGATAGAAGAAAAACTTAGTGAATTATTTGGCTTAGAGCGTATAATTTGGCTAAAGCACGGCTTTATTAAAGGAGATGACACGGATCATCATATCGATACTTTAGCGCGTTTTATATCGCCAGATACGATAGCTTATGCTAGTTGCGATGATAAAAATGATGAGCATTACGAGGAGCTTAGTAGGATGAAGGCCGAGCTTGAAGCTACGGGGCTTAAGTTGCTCGCATTGCCGCTACCAAGTGCTAAATTTTACGACGGCAAAAGATTAGGTTGCACGTATACAAATTTTATATTTGCAAATAACGCGTTGATCGTGCCGACTTACGACGACAAAAACGACGAGTTGGTTTTAAGCTTACTTAGTAAAGCGTTGCCGAATTTAAAGATCGTCGGGGTAAATTCTTTGGTTTTTGTGCGCCAGAACGGCTCGCTTCACTGCTCTAGTCAAAATAGATTTGCAGGAAAAAGATGATGGACGCAAAAGACGATACAAAAATGTCTGTTAAAAAAACTCAACGAAATGCTGTTTTGATCGCCGGTTTTACGGCTTTTGTGTTGGCTGTTGTTAAATTTATAGCAGGTGTTTTTAGCGGTTCTGTTGCCGTGCTTAGCTCGGCGATCGACTCTATGCTTGACCTGCTTGTATCGGTCTTAAATTTTTTTGCAATTAGAAAATCCCAAGCCTCGCCAAACGCAAAATTTAACTTCGGCTATACAAAAGTAGAGGCATTGGCTGCATTGTTTGAGGGGATTTTTATCATTGGCATCGCGCTTTTTATCCTTTATGAAAGCATTATAAAGATAAGAGCGAACGAAGTTAGCATAAATGTTGATATTAGTATTTTGGTGATGTGTTTTTCGTTGGTTGTAACCGGCATTTTGGTAGCGTTTTTAAACAGAGTTGCAAAGCGAACCAATAACTTGATAATAAAAGCCGACGCGCTGCATTATAAGAGCGACCTTGTAACAAATTTAGCCGTTGTGGCAGCTCTTTTGATTATTAAATTTAGCGGATTTGTTATGATAGATGCTATTTTTGGTATTATAATTAGCGGTTATATAGCTGTGAGTGCGGTAAATTTAATGAAAGAAAGTGTAGGTGTGCTTTTGGATAAAGCACTTGATGAAAACGTAACAGATGCCATAAAAGAGATAATCTTGTCAAAACCGCAGGTTGCAGGCTTTCACGGGCTTACTAGCAGACAAAGCGCAAACATCTGCTACCTTGGGGTTCATTTGGTTTTTAACCGTGAAATTTCTCTCTTTGATGCTCATGAAATTTCAAATGAGATTGAAAGAGAGATAGCTCTTAAATTTAGCGAATTTGAATGGAATTTCACTACTCATCTTGACCCGTATGATGATTAAAATTAAAATAAAGGAAAATAATGAAAACAGCTTTGATCCAACAAAAATTTCACGGCTCAAAAGAAGAAACGATCAAAAAAACTTGTGACCTTATCAAAGAAGCAGCCAGCGGCGGCGCTAAATTAGTGGTGCTTCAGGAGCTTCACCAGACGCAATACTTTTGCCAAAGTGAAGATACGGCCTTTTTTGATCTTGCAAACGAGTGGGAGAGTGATGTTAAATTTTGGAGCGATGTAGCAAAACAAAACAACGTAGTTTTAGTAACTTCGCTATTTGAGAAGCGCACCGCCGGACTTTATCATAACACGGCTTTTGTGTTTGAGCGCGATGGAAGCATGGCTGGTAAATATAGAAAGATGCATATCCCCGATGATCCGCTTTTTTATGAGAAATTTTATTTCACGCCTGGAGACATTGGCTTTGAGCCGATACAAACAAGTGTTGGCAAACTAGGTGTTTTGGTGTGTTGGGATCAGTGGTATCCTGAGGCTGCAAGACTGATGGCTTTAAAGGGGGCTGAAATTTTAATTTATCCAACTGCGATCGGTTGGTTTGACGGTGATGGCGAAGATGAAAAGTCACGCCAGCTTGAAGCATGGGTAGCAGTGCAAAGGGGGCATGCCGTGGCAAACGGAGTGCCGGTAGTGGCTGTAAATCGCATTGGTTTTGAAACTGATAGCTCTGGAGTCGCAGACGGCATAAGATTTTGGGGTAATAGCTTTGTTTTTGGCTCACAAGGAGAGCAAATTTTTAGAGCCGATAGTGCCAGTGAGAAGTGTTTTTTAGTAGATATCGATATGAAAAGAAGCGAAGAAGTGCGTAGAATTTGGCCGTTCTTACGTGATCGCAGGATAGAGTTCTATGGAAAATTAACAAAGAGATTTATCGACTAAGGGCGAAAAATATTTATAATTTTATAAATACAATAAAAAATAATATAAATTTTTTCTTAGTTATTAAAATTTTAAAGGTAATTTCATTTTTACACATTTTTATAAAAAATGATAAATTTTTTACTAATTTCTTGCAAAAAAATTGTAAAAATGACAAAATAAGGTTGTCTATCGACAAAATCACAAAGGAGAAAATATGAAAAAAAGTTCATTGATACTTTCAGGCTTACTGCTTGCTTCTACTTTAGGCGCTAAAGAATTTGTAAGTATAGGCACTGGCGGCATGACAGGCACTTACTATCCTATAGGAGGCGCTATATGCAGACTTGTAAACAAAGATCCAAATATCAAATGTTCAGTTCAATCAACCGGCGGTTCTGTTTATAACGTTAATAACGTGCTTAAAAAAGAGCTTACATTTGGTTTTGTTCAAAGTGATGTGGTTTATGATAAATTTAACGGAACTGGCAAATTTGAAAAAATGGGTGATCAAAGATTGCGCTCGGTCGTATCTATATATCCTGAGCTTTTAGCGCTTGTTGTTACAAAGGATAGCGGTATAAAAAACATTGAAGACTTAGCCGGTAAAAAATACAATGTAGGAAATCCTGGTAGTGGTAACGAAGTAACAACCCTAGCTGTGTTTAAAGCTAAGAAATTTGATGTTGCTAAGCTTGGATATCGTGGTGTTTTGACGGTGCAAGAGTGCCCTCATGCGCTAAAAGATAAAAAAATAGACGGCTATAGCTTTATGGTGGGACACCCTACAGCAAATATCACTGATGCGGCAAACTCAATGCCTATTGACATCTTGGATATTACTGGCGAAGACGTTGATAAGATGATAGCCGACTATCCGTATTTTGCAAAAGGTGTTATACCAAACGGTAGCTATGAAGGTATAAATAGAGATGTAAATAGTATAGGTGTTAAGGCTGTTTTGGTGGCTGATGAAAGTGCTAGCAATGAGGCTGTTAGAGCTGTTGTTAAGTCAATACTTGATAATTTTGATGAGTATAAAACTTTACACCCTGCGCTAAAATCAGTAACAAAAGAGAGCTTAATCCAAGGTCTTTCAGCGCCTTTACACCCTGCGGCTGAGGCTGTATTTAAAGAAGCTGGGATCATAAAATAATTAAAATTTTCAGCAGATTTTTCTGCTGAAAATCACTTAAATTTTTAAAAAATCTATATTTTAAAACGCTAGCTAAGCAGTTAAAAATTTTTATTTTGATATAATCTAGGCTTTTTAAGATTTTAAGCAAGGAGAGGTATGGAGAATAAAACTCACGAGAACGAAGAGCAATTCGTTGAAGTCAAAACGAGAGAGATAAATAGTAATTTTTACAACTATTTTGTAGCTATTTTATGCTTTTCATGGTCTGTATTTCAGCTTTATATAGCGTATTTTCCTTTAAACACAAACATTGCAAGATCGGCACACCTTGCCTTTGCGATATCACTTGTATTCTTACTTTATCCGGTTACTTTTCACAAAAAAGCACATACAAGCTTGCCATTTTATGATCTAATACTATGTGTTGTCGGTACCTTGGCCGTGCTTTATCCGGCTATTGAATTTTATAGTTTGGCTGAAAGACCTGGTGATTATTTACAAAGAGATGTAATTATCGCATTTATCGCGGTTATCGTGCTTATAGAAGCAGGCAGAAGAGTCATCGGTCCGGCACTTGGTATTATTTCGATTTTATTTTTATTGTATGATTATTTTGGGCGATATATGCCAGATATTATCGCGCATCAGGGTGCAAGTTTTGAGAAATTAGCCGGTCATATGTTTTTAACAACGGAGGGAATTTTTGGAGTTCCTATCGGTGTTAGTGTTAGTTTTATATATCTTTTTGTGCTTTTTGGATCACTGCTTGAAAGAGCCGGAGCAGGGCAGTATTTTATAAATTTAGCCTTTTCTTTACTTGGTAAATTTAGAGGTGGTCCGGCAAAAGCTTCAGTTATAGCAAGTGGATTAACGGGCATGGTAAGCGGAAGCTCAACTGCAAACGTTGTGACTGTTGGAACTTTTACCATCCCACTTATGAAAAAAGCCGGTCTTAGTAGAACAAAAGCAGGCGCTATCGAAGTTGCGGCAGGAGTAAATGGTCAACTTATGCCTCCTATTATGGGTGCAGCTGCATTTATCATCGCTGAATTTTTAGGTATGACATATACAAATGTCATGATGGCGGCTGTTATACCTGCATTTGCATGTTATATCTCGTTATTTTTTATCGTGCATTTAGAAAGCTGTAAATTGGGATTAAAGGGGATAGAGCAAAGCGAATACCACTCAAGGCTTAAAATTTTCCTTAGCGGTATACATTATATCACGCCGATACTAGTCCTGCTTTATACGCTTTTGATTGCAAAAGAGTCTGCTATATCGGCAGCGTTTAATGCGATAGGATTTTTATTTTTGATAATGATATTTCAAGAGCCTGTAAAAAAACTAGCCCAAGGCGAAAAGATAAGCAAAGATGACGTTTTGGTCGGTTTTAGCGATATATTTTGGGCAATGGTTTCTGCGGCAAAAAGCATGACTACGATAGCTGTAGCAACAGGACTTGCGGGTATTATTGTCGGCTCTATATCGCTAACGGGACTTGGTCAAGTGCTTTCAGAGATAGTCGAGCAAGTTGCCGGAAATAATATAATCTTAATCCTACTTCTTACCGCTGTTATGTCGCTGGTGCTTGGTATGGGGCTTCCTACTACGGCAAACTACATAGTTGTTTCAAGCTTGGTCGCGCCTGTTATACTGCTTCTAGCGTATAAAAACGGCTTTTTAGTGCCGGCTATAGCTGCACATATGTTTGTGTTTTATTTTGGAATTTTAGCCGACGATACACCGCCTGTTGGTATCGCTGCATATGCGGCAGCAGGTATTGCCAAGGCAAATCCAGTCATAGTCGGACTTCAAGGATTTTTCTATGATCTTAGAACTGCGATCTTGCCGTTTGCATTTTTCTTTAATAACAAACTTATGCTAATCGAAAGCGTAAACCCAGATGATCCGCTTGATACAAAAGGGATAGTTTGGATGAGTAATCCTTTTGAAATACTACTTGTTTTTGCAATGACAGTAATTGGTATGTTTGCATTTTCGAGTGTGTTGCAAGGGTATTTTGTGACAAAAGTCAGAATTTGGGAAAGGGTGCTTTTGGTATCAGTTGCGCCTTTGATGCTTGTGCCAAACATCTGTGCTAAATACTCTGTTGTGCCAAACGAATACGCCGCTTATGCGATAGGATTTGGTATATATATGTTTGTATTTGCTACTCAGTGGATGAAAAATAAACGAGAAAAATCCCTAGCCACTGCTTAAGATTAAATTCCCGATGTTTAGGTTTTAAATTTGAACATCGGTTTTTTTAATTTAAATTTCCTATACGATCTTGCCGTTTAGTCTTTTCTCTCTCTTTCTAAAGTCAGGCATTATACGCTCGATAAAGTTATAAAAACTCTTTTGATGATGCGGATATATAAGATGTGTTAGTTCGTGAAGAACGACGTATTTTATGAGCTCTTCGTCTTTTTCTATCAAATTTATATTTAAATTTATATATCCTTTGCGAGAGTTGCAACTCCCCCATCTAGTTTGCATATTTCTTACGGTGATGCGATTAACCTCACGATTTATAAGTGGCTTAAATTCCATTATAGCTTTGCTAAAAATTTCCTTTGCTCTGGTTTTTTTAAATTTTTCAAGCAAGTTTTTATCTTTTACTAAAATTTCATTGTCATCGATCACAGGTATCTTGTAAATTTCATCGAATTTTATTTTATAAATTTTGCCAAGCAGGATAAACTCACCATCTTTTGGCATGTTTTTTAAAATTCTCTCATGTGTATTTATAAGCCACTCTTTGTTTTTTTCTAAAAAATCTATGGCTTGTTTTTGAGTTGCACGAAATGGTAGCGTCATCGAAATTTGCGCGTTTTTAGCTACTCTTAAATGAGTGTTTTTAACGCGCGGTTTGAAATTTAGCTTGACTTGTAGGTTATAAAAATTTATACAAGCCGTTTTGACTGCCATTTTTTACTCTTCCAGCGCCAAGTATTAACAAGTCCTCTTAGCCATTCATCAGCCGTAAATCCTATCCAAACGCCAAGTATTCCCCAGCCAAGATAAATTCCTAAAAAATACCCAAGCGGAAGACTTACACCCCACATAAAAACTAAGCCCGTCATCAATGGAAATCTAGCATCGCCGCTAGCACGAAGAGCATTTACGATAACGATATTAAATGTCCTGCCGATCTCAAGCACGATAGATAGCGTAAAAAGTGGCAACATAACATCTTTTAACTCTTGTGTTAAATTTAACTCATGCATGATAAGGTCTTTTAACGCAAACATTATAAGCACAACAACAACGGTTGCAATAACGCCGTATCTTAATGCCCTAAAAGTACGGAGATAAGCCTCTTCAAACTGCTTAGCGCCAACCAAATGCCCGACTATAACTTCGTTTGCTATGCTTATGCTTGCCCCGCACAGAAGTATTAAAAGTGTTATTTGAAAGTAAATCGTTTGCACCGACAAACTTGCTTCTCCCATACTTGCAACAAAGCCAAAGGCGACCATGTATTGAGCCATCCAAAGCAGGTTTTCTCCGGCACTTGGAAGCCCGACATGCAAAATTTTACGCAAGACGTTAAATGGTAAGCTAAATAGTCTTTTAATGAAAATTCTAACTTTTGCAAGGCGGATAAGCATAATGGCAAGCACGATAAGTCCGACAAATCGTCCTGCTATGGTTGATATAGCAACCCCGTATAGTCCGTAACTTGGCAAGCCAAACCAACCAAAAAGCATGATGGCGTTACCTGCAACGGTTATAATGTTCATTAAAAACGAAACAAACATAACCTCGGTAGCATATCCATAAACGCGCAAAATCGCAGCAAGCACCATGCCGATACCGTCAAACATGAGTGCAAAACCAAGCATATGTAAGTAGGTATAGCTTTCTTGTTGTAAATTTGCCGGAACTTTTAGAAGCTCTAAAATTTCATATCCGTAAAAAAAGATAAATGTCGCAGACAAAAGCCCTACGATAGAGTTAAATGTTATACTTGCGTGAATGACGCGTTTTACAAGTTTTTTGTTCTTAGCACCTAAGGCTTGTGCCACTACGATAGAGCAACCCACGCTTAAAAAGCCAAATATCGTCATAAATAGGTCCATGACTTGGTTTCCTGCGCCCATAGCTCCGACTAGATGAACGCTTACCTTTGTCACCATATATGTGTTTATGATGAGTGTTATAAAGTGTAAAAACATATCCAAAAATATAGGTATGGTAAGTTTTTTGAGAGATAAATTCATAAAATTTTCCTTATAAAAGTGCTGATTTTACCTAAAATAGTAGAAATTTTAGTTTAAAGCTTGTAAATTTTACACACTTTGGCTTTTGGACGCATTATTGTTTCTTACAAATAAAAGATATATACTTAAAACAATAAGTATGGGTAATCTTTAAAAAGGTATCTTACAAGATTTTTTAAGTATAATCATACAAAAACTAAATTTTAACGGATGAAAAATGGAAAAGAAAAATTTTACCTCTAGGTGGGCTTTTATTATTGCGTGTGTCGGCTCTGCCGTTGGCATGGCGAATGTCTGGGGCTTTCCGTATAAGGTCGGCGCAAACGGTGGTGGTGCTTTTTTGATCATCTATCTAATGTTTATTGCACTTTTTTCTTATGTTGCATTAAGTGCGGAGTATGCTATCGGCAGAAGGGCTAAAACAGGAACTCTTGGCTCATACGAATACGCCTTTGCAACAAGAGGACTCGGCGGAGTTGGTAAAATTTTAGGCTGGATACCGCTTGCAGGCTCTATGTGTATAGCTATCGGCTACGCGGTAATCATAGCTTACGTTTTAAAGGCTTTAACGCAAGCGCTTAGTGGCTCTTTAATGAGCGTTGATACAAATACCTGGTTTGAGTCCTTCGCTCTTACGCCGTATTCGGTTGTGCCTTTTCACATTATCGTTGTGGTCGGCACTTTGCTTACGTTATTTTTTGGAGCAAAAAGTATCGAAAAAACAAACAAGATCATGATGCCGTTATTTTTTATACTTTTTACTATTTTGGCGGTGCGTGTTGCTATGCTTGATGGTGCTTTTGAGGGGTATAAATTTATATTTAAGGCTGATTTCTCAAAGCTTAGCGACCCTATGGTTTGGGCTGCGGCTATGGGACAGGCGTTTTTCTCGCTTTCCATTACGGGCTCTGGCATGATAGTTTATGGTGCGTATTTGCCAAAGACTGAAGACGTGGTTGACTCTGCAAGAAAGACGGCGATATTTGATACCATAGCGGCTACTGTGGCGGCATTTGTTATGATACCTGCCGTATTTGCCTACTCTATGGATCCTGCTGCTGGACCTAAACTTCTTTTTGTAACCTTGCCTAAAATTTTACAAGATATGCCAGGTGGGCAAATTTTTGCGATCATACTTTTTACGGCTGTTATTTTTGGCGGAATTTCATCTTTGCAAAATATGTTTGAGGCTGTAGCCGAGTCGATACTTCATAAATTTCCAAAACTAAAACGAACTCACGTGCTTGTCGCTCTTTGTGTTGTATGCTTAGGAGTTGGTATAAACATGGAGATGATCTCAAGTTGGGGACCGTGGATGGATCTTGTTAGTATATATATCATTCCTATCGGTGCAGTTATCGGCGCTCTTTCTTGGTTTTGGGTGATAAAAAAAGAGGAGATAATGGACGAGATAAACACTGGAGCGGCCAAAAAGCACGGCGACTTATGGTATAACATCGGAAGATATGTTTATGTTCCTCTTGCCTTTGTGCTTTGCGTCATTGCGCTAAGTATGGGAATTTCATTTTAGGTTTAAAAATGGCGTTGATAGATCTTATCGAAGTTAGTAAAAAATTTGGTCCAAATGAAATTTTAAATGAAGTTAGCCTAAGTATAAATGAACGCGAGAGAATCGCCATAATCGGCAAAAACGGTGGTGGTAAAAGCACATTGATGAAGATTATCTGCGGTGCTTATGATGTTGATAGCGGACGTGTTGTAACACAAAACAACATAAGCGTGCAAATGCTCTCTCAGGCCCCAAAATACGATGATGGTTTAAGTGTTAAAGGTGTTTTAAATTTAGAACTTAAAGAAATTTTTGAAGCACGTGACGAGTATGCAAAAGTGGTTGAAATTCTTGCTCATGAGCCTGAAAATACCGCCATACACGCAAGGGCCGATGAGCTTATTAAATTTATAGAGAGTAAAGACGGCTGGGATATAGAGCGAAGCATAGAGCAAGTGCTTGTTCAATTTAGTCTAAAAGAGTATGAAAATCGCCTAGTAAACAGCCTAAGCGGAGGAGAGATCAGGCGTGTTGCACTGGGTGCACTTATCCTTAAAAAGCCTGATGTTTTACTGCTTGATGAGCCTACAAACCATCTTGATGTTTATATGGTTAGATTTTTAGAGGATATGCTTAAAAACTCAAAGCAAACCATTATATTTATAAGTCACGATCGCTATTTTATAGATGCTATCGCAACTAGAAGCATAGAGATAGAAGAGGCGAAAATAAGGTCATTTGACGGCGGATATGCGTATTATTTGGCTAAAAAACAAGAAATTTTAGAGAGTATGGCTAAAACCCATGAGACGCTTTTAAAAAATTTAAAAAGCGAAGAGGAGTGGCTAAGACGCGGTGTTAAAGCAAGGCTAAAGCGTAATGAAGGACGTAAAGAACGTGTGCTGGCTATGCGCGAAGAAGCCAAGAAAAACCCAGGCGTGATAAGACGCGTAAAGCTAGAACTGGAACGCGCAAGTAAAAATTTCAACCAAACCCACTCGACTAATCGTAAAAAAATGCTTTTTGAGGTAAAAGACCTGACGCTAAAAATGGGCGATAAAGAGCTGTTAAAGGACTTTAACGCAAGAATTCTTCAAGGTGAACGTATAGCGATAGTAGGGCGAAACGGAAGTGGTAAAAGCACGCTTTTAAAAGCTCTTTTGGGCAAAATCCCGCCATTTAAAGGCAAGATAGAGCGTGGAGAAGTGAGGGTTGGATACTTTGATCAAAATCGAAGCGAACTAAACGATGATAAAAATTTAATAGAAATTTTTTGCCCAAATGGCGGTGATCACGTGATGGTGCGCGGACGAAATATGCACGTTTACGGATATCTTAAAAATTTTTTATTTCCAAAAGAGTATCTTGATAAGCCAGTAGGTGTTTTAAGCGGTGGTGAAAAAAACCGCGTCGCACTTGCACTTCTTTTTACTAAAGAGTATGATATTTTGGTTCTTGACGAGCCGACAAATGACCTTGATATCGCTACTATAAACATTCTTGAAGAGTATCTGCAAAGCTTTACGGGAGCGATTATCTTTGTAAGTCATGACAGGTATTTTGTTGATAAAATTTCAAATAAACTTTGGGCATTTGAGGGTCAAAATATCGAGGTTGTGCATAATGAATACAGCGCGTATTTGGAGCTAAAAGATGAGCTTGGCGAGATAGATGAGTTTGAAAACGAGTTAATAAAAAACCAAACCACAACCGTTCAAAAGCAAAAAAGCGGATCAAAGTTAAGTTACAAACAAAATAAAATTTTAAATGAAAATCCGGCTTTGATAGAAAGTTTAGAGGCTAAAATTTTAGAGCTTGAAACAGCTTTAAGCGATCCGCAAATTTATCAAGAGATTGGTATTAATAAAATTTACGACGAACTTGAAAGTAAAAAAGCCGAGCTTGAAAAATTAGAAAATGAATATTTTGAAGTGCTTGAAATTTCAGAAAATTTAGAGAATTTAGTGTAGAAAGTAAAATTTTCACTCCTAAATTTTAAAATTCAGGAGTGAATAAGGTTTTTAGCAAGAAGGAACGTTGCCGCTATCTTTTGCGTAATGGATCACAAAGTCACAAATGTCAGGTTGAAATTTCTTAAATTGTGCTCCACTTAAAAAATCATTTGCACTTGGAAACTTCGATGACATCGCCTTTATAAAGCCTTCACCTTCGTTTTCACACATGCCTTTCCACTCTGCTATTGTGTGTTGTGCCGCAAAAGCATCACCTTTTATGCCTGTAGCATCTTTCATAAACTTAAGATATAGCTTTTGACCTCTTGCATAGTCGGCAAATGCCGTAGTACTGGCTATTGAAAGCCCCATCATTGCTATTAAAGCGCATGAGATTATTTTTTTCATTTCTACTCCTTTTGGTATGTTTAAAATTTTGTTTTAACACTGTAATCATAGCTTAATGTCAGTCTAAAATAATGTAACTTTGTTACAAAATAAATTTTTAGATGATGATACAATTGCTGTGTTTCTTAAAAGAACAATGTAACTTTAAAATTTAAAAATATGATTTTATATAAAGGAGTATTTTATGAGCCAAGACAAGATTATCAATGAAGTTCTTGATGAGCTTGAAAAAAATGATCATAAGCTTTCTCGTAGAGAGGCAATGAAACTTATAGCTATCTCACCTTTAGCGGCGGGAGTGTTGTCAAATGCAGCTGCGCCTGTATCAGCCCAAGCTGCCTCTTCGGCTACTGGCAGGATAGTCATCGTTGGAGGCGGTTTGTCTGGTGTTGCGACTGCGGCAAAACTTTGCAAAAGACTAAGAAACCCAGATATAACCGTGATCGAGCCAAATCCTATATCTGTTTCATATCAGGCCGGTCAGACTCTTATAGCCGCAGGTGTATATAAGAAAGAAGATATTATTTATCAAACAAGTGACTTCATGCCAAAAGAGGTCAATTGGATACAAAAAGCAGCTAAAAATTTCGATCCTGAAAATAACAAAGTGATACTTGAAGACGGCACCGAGGTTGGTTACGACTATCTTGTGGTTGCTATGGGTGTTACTTTAAATTATGGAGCCATAAAAGGTCTTGAGGGTGAGATAACCACTCTTGGAAATTGCGACGAAGTGCGTAAAAAAGTCGGCAAAAACGGTGTTTATTCGCTTTATTTTGCAGAAGGTTCCGTTGATACTTATGATGGTATACAAGAGATAATAAAAAAGGCTAAAAATTTAAAAGGTAACGAAAAACTCCAACTTATCTTTACAGACTCACCTACTGCTGTAAAATGCGGTGGCGCACCTAAAAAGGTAATGTATATCGCAAACGATCTAATTAAAAAAGCAGGCGTAAGAGATAAGGTTGAAATTTTATTTTACACAAATAGCGACAAGCTTTTTGGAGTGCCCGAATATGCAAAAGCTATAGAAGAGCAGTTTAGCAAGCGCGATTTTAAATGGGAATTTAAAACACGTTTGGTAGCGGTAGATACTCAAAATCAAGTTGCAACTTTTGAAAAAACATGGGTCGAAAAAGGCGAGTGGGATAAAGACCTAGAAGAGTATGAGATGATAACCAAAAAGGAAACATTTGAGAAAAAATTTGACTTTTTACATGTTGTTCCACCTCAAAAAGCACCAGATGCTGTAGGTAAATCACCTCTTGGCTCGCCTGCTAGCTGGGTGCCGGCTAATAAAGAAACGCTTCAACATACAGCCTATCCGAATGTCTTTGCTATAGGTGACTGTGCTGCCGTGCCTCTTGGAAAAACCGGCGGAAGCTCTAGAAAACAGTATCACGTGCTTGTGGATAACCTAATCGCCGTAATGGAGAAAAAAGATAAGCTGCCTGCTAAATACGACGGATATACAGTTTGTCCGTTTATCACAAGTATCGGCACCGTAATGTTTGCCGAGTTTGACTGGTCTGGCAAGCCTGCGCCGTCTTTCCCTCTTGATCCGACTAAAGAGCGATGGAGTATGTGGTTGCTTAAGGTATATATGATGAAACCTATAATTTTCCACGGAATGCTACCTGGAAGAATTTAAACCATTTTTACAAAAGGAGAAACTATGCAATTGAAATTTATTAGCGCTATTGCGCTTACAACGGCTTTGATGTTTAGCGGTTGTGCTACGTCAAATACTTCTGCTGCAGCGGCACAAGCTATAGCTACAAAACCGTCCGACTCAGTTAAGTCGTTAATCGAAAAAGGCAAGCTTGAGGTTGTAGACTTTTCTTATGCAAGAAGCAAGCTTGGAAGCGGTATGAGGGGTAACTCGGAAGCGTTATTTATAGACGCAAGACCTGATAGACATTATAATGCAGGAACTATCCCGTCAAGTATCCAAATTCATGATACGGACTTTAAAGATCATGTAAAAAGGATAGACGGCACGCCAAAAGATAAAGAGATTATCGTTTTTTGTCAAGGTTGGGACTGTGCAAAAAGTCCAAAAGTAGCCATCATGCTTAAAGAGCTAGGCTATAAAAACGTAAAATTATACCAAGCAGGCTATCCTGAATGGTCTAAAAAAGACTATATCGAAGTTGGTACCCCAACTGTTAAAAATGCATTTGACGCCAACTCGGCATTTATGATAGATGCTAGACCTTATGCTAAATTTCTAGCAGAAAGCATCCCTGGAGCGATATCTATAACAGATACCGAGCTTGATAAACTTAGCGGTAGATTTCCAAGTGCCAAAGATACGCAGATTATTACGTTTTGCCAAGGTTATGACTGCAAAAAGTCACACATAGTAGCTCAAAAGCTAGTCTCTCTTGGTTATACTAAAGTTGCAAACTACTCAGCGGGAGTTCCTGCATGGAAAGAAGCGGGGCTAAAAACAACTAAAGGTGGAAGCGAAGCCGCAGCAAGCGGAGCCGTTACAAAACTTAGCACACCGTTTATGGGGCCGATCAAAAAAGGGCTTGACATAGGTTCTGTTGACGGCGAATGGTTTTTGGCAAATTATAAAAAATTACCGGCAGGCGTAACTATAGTTGACGTAAGAAGAAGCGATGAGAGAGCGACAGGTTTTGTTCCTGGTTCACTTCATATATCTATTGAAGAAAATGACGAAAAGACATTTTTATCAAAACTTCCTGACACTTATGTAATCTTTCACTGCGCAGCCGGCGGTCGTGCTTTAGAAGCACAGTCTAAGGCTAAAAAAGGTGGCTTTACAAAAGGTGTTTATATAGATGCAGCTGTAAAATGCAAAGGTAGCGAATGCACTTTTACGCCTAACGAGCCACTCGATCCAAGTGATTGGTAAGTGATATCTAGCCGTGTTTTACGGCTAGAGCTTTGTTTATTTGTAAATTTTTTAATGAGAGTTTGCTCTTGTTTGTTTTTAGACATTTACTTTTTTGTGTTATTTTTGATACAAATACAGTTTAAAGGTGACAAATGAGAGTAAAAAAGAGTAAATTTAATCCAAAAGTATTTTATCCTTCGATCATTGTTATATTTTTAATAACAATTTTCTCGCTTATTTTTCCTGAAAGTTCAAGACAAATTTTTAAAGGTGCGCAGGATTTAGTAGCTGATAAATTTGGTTGGTTTTATGTTTTATCTATCGCAATTATAGTCTTAAGCGTATTTGTGCTTGGATTTTCGCGTTTTGGAGAGATAAAGCTAGGTGCGGATCACTCCATACCGGAATACACAAATATCTCATGGTTTGCCATGCTTTTTGCAGCAGGCATGGGGATAGGGCTTGTATTTTTTGGAGTAGGTGAACCGCTTATGCACTTTTTAACTCCTCCCATTGGAGAGGGTAAAAGCGTTGAAGCAGCAAGGCTTGCTATGAATATCACGTTTTTTCATTGGGGTATAAGTGCTTGGTCTGTATATGCTATAGTTGCACTGATCTTGGCGTTTTTTGCGTATAGACACAACTTACCGCTTACGCTTCGTTCGGCGTTTTATCCGCTTATAGGTGATAAAATTTACGGCAGGTTGGGAGATGTTATAGATATTTTTGCTGTTATAGCTACGCTTTTTGGTGTGGCTACTTCGCTGGGATACGGCGTTATTCAGGTAAATGCAGGACTTAGTTATGTGTTTAAGATGCCCGATATTAATATAACCTTGCTTGTTATACTCTGTCTTTGTGCAACAGCTTCGGCGGCACTTGGGGTTGATAAAGGGATAAAAATATTATCAAATTTAAACATCATAACGGCTATTGTTTTTATGAGTTTGATTCTGTTTTTAGGAGAAACCACCGGTCTTTTAAGGGCTTTGGTACAAAATAGTGGCGAATACATCGCGGCTCTTACCGCAAATACCTTTAACCTAAATGCTTATGGAAAGATGAGTGACGGTTGGCTTGGCGGCTGGACACTGCTTTACTGGGCTTGGTGGCTTTCATGGTCGCCTTTTGTGGGGCTTTTTATAGCTAAAATTTCAAAAGGTAGAAGCATAAAAGAATTTGTCATCGGTGCGCTTTT
Organism: Campylobacter sp. RM9328; assembly: GCF_012978615.1. Taxonomy (NCBI): domain Bacteria; kingdom Pseudomonadati; phylum Campylobacterota; class Epsilonproteobacteria; order Campylobacterales; family Campylobacteraceae; genus Campylobacter; species Campylobacter sp. RM9328. The sequence goes on from NZ_LIWF01000004.1 coordinate 21,734, forward strand.
TGTCCCGACGGGATTTACTTTTATGTGGATGACCTTTTTTGGCAATAGCGCTATAAATTTAGTAAACGGCGGTGATGTTACTTTGGCAAACGCCGTTGTTAGCGACGTAGCAACTGCTCTTTTTGTTTTTTTAGAAAATTTCGCACTATCAAAGATATTATGTATTATCGCGATTTTAATGGTAGTTGTATTTTTTATAACATCAGCCGACTCTGCTGCGATGGTGATAAATATGCTTTGTTCAAACGGCTCTGATAATACGCCCATTTGGCAGAAAATTTTTTGGGGACTAGCTATAGGTTTAGTCGCGGCATCGCTTATGCTGGGAGGAGGTTTGGCTTCGCTTCAAGCTATGACTATAGTTGCGGCTTTACCATTTACTCTAGCTCTTATGTTTGCGATTTTTGGGCTATTTAAAGCTTTAAGGATCGATCATATTAAAAGTAAAATGCAAAATTTTTCAAATATGCCTATTGGCGAGTTGTCAAAAAGTTGGCAGGAGCGTTTAAAGACTATCATTGAACTACCAAATAAAAAAGATGCGTATAAATTTATGCAAAGTGTTGTTTTTGACGCATTTTCAGAGCTAAAAGATGAATTTGACAAAAACGGCTTAAGCTCAAAAATAGAGCAAAACTCTGGCGGAAATTTTATAAAATTAAGCGTGAGCTTGGAGGACGAACAAGACTTTAGCTACGGCATAAAACTTGTAAAAAGAAATAGCCCAGGCTACACTCAAGCCCTTAACGGCGATGATTTGTATTATAGAGCAGAGGTATTTTTAAACGAAGGCGGGCAGGATTATGACGTGCTTGGCTGGAGTGAAGCGACTTTGATAAACGATGTTGTTGAACAGTATAGAAAGCACATGCAGTTTTTACACACCGTAAGAAACGCTTGAAGACTTTAAAAATTTGTGATATTTTTGTAAGACAAACAAATAAATTCATATCTTTTTATTAAAAAAATAAGCATTTTTTCGTTAAAATCTTTGCTTTAAAATTTATAGACGGAACAAGAAATGAAAAAGAGGCAAAACTGGAGTTCAAAACTCACATATATCTTAGCTGTTGCAGGTGCTACCGTTGGATTTGGTGCAACGTGGAGGTTTCCTTATTTGGTTGGACAAAACGGCGGAGGAGCGTATGTGCTCACATTTGTTGTGGCGATGATAGTGATAGGAATTCCCATGATATTGGTTGAAAATGCTATCGGCAGACGTCTAAAGGTCAATGCGGTTGATGCATTTAGCGGTATGGCAAACGGCAAGCGTATCGCTAAATACTGGAAGATAGTAGGCTGGATGGGACTACTTGGTGCGTTTGGCATTATGTCTTATTATATGGTTATCGGTGGTTGGGTTTTAAGCTATATCGGGCAGATCATCTTTGGATTATTTGACTTATCAAATATCATAACTATCACGCAAACAACAGAATTTTATAATCAAAATATCATAAACAACCCAATGACTATCAGTTTTGCAACCCTTGTTTTTGTTCTTATAAACTACGTTATCTTGGTGCAAGGAGCGGTTGAAGGTATAGAAAAGGCAGCAAAATATCTAATGCCGATTTTGTTTTTACTTATGCTAACAATGGTTGCTAAAAACATAACTCTTGATGGAGCTGCGCAAGGCATTAAATTTTATCTTACGCCAGATTTTTCTAAGATAAATATGAAGCTGTTTATCGACGTTTTGGGACAGGTATTTTTTGCTTTATCACTTGGTTTTGGCGTGATGATAACACTTTCTAGCTTTGTAAAAAAAGACGAAGGTCTTGTTAAAATTTCAGTGATAACTGGCATTTTAAACACGGCGATAGCCGTGCTTGCTGGCTTTATGATATTTCCTTCTCTCTTTAGTTTTGGTATCGAGCCAAACAGTGGTCCAAGTCTTGTCTTTAAAAGTTTACCGATAGTCTTCTCTCATATGCCGTTTGGTAGCCTTATTGCGACGGCGTTTTTTACGCTTTTAATGATAGCGGCACTTACAACATCGCTTCCGATTTATGAGGTTATGATAACAACCTTACAGGAAAAATTTAAAGTAAGCCGTAAAAAGGCGATATTTATAGTTCTTGGAGGAATTTTTGTTTTGGGCAATATCCCTAGTCTAATGGCTACAAATTTACTTTCTCATATTACAATCTTTGGTAAAAATATATTTGATGCCTATGACGCGATAAGTGCGACGATATTTTTCGTTCTTACTTCGCTTGGATGCGCCTTGTTTGTAGGCTGGGTATTAGGCGATGAAGCGAAAGCTGAAATTTCAAAAGGTAGTGAAAAGTGCGTTAAGATCGTTAATTTTTGGCACTGGTATGTTAAATTTATAATTCCTTTTATTATTTTAATCGTATTCATCAGTTCATTTTATGATAATTTTATAAAGTAGGTTAAATGCTTGGTTTTTTTGTAGTTTTATTCGTTTTTTATGCTGCCTTTAAGGCTTATGTTTCGTTTTTGCAGATTAAATTTATCAAACAAGAGAGTTTAAAGCCTGCCGTTGTTTTAGAAGAAGCCGAGTATAAAAACGCGGCTAAAATTGCCATAGATAATCAAAAATTTGAACTTGCCTCTCTTATTTTTGGTACTTTTGTTAGTATTGTTTGGCTTGTTTTTGGTCTTAGAATTTTATTTGAAGCTACTGTCAAAACAGCCTCAAATACCGAATACATCGTTTTTGTAATGAGTTTTTTGATCATAAATTCTTTATTTGATTTGCCATTTAATGTCTATGAAAAATTTATAAAAGACAAAAAGCACGGTTTTTCAAACGTAACAGCTAAAATTTTTATCATAGACACGATAAAATCGCTCGCGTTAACGCTTGTTTTTGGCTCGGCGTTTGTTTGGCTGCTTCTGTTTTGTCTTGAGGCACTTGGCGAACTTTGGTGGTTTTGGGCATTTTTGATAAGCTTTGGCATCATTTTGATAATAAACCTCATTTATCCAACCGTTATAGCTCCTATTTTTAACAAAGTAACTCCGCTTGAAGACGGCGAACTAAAGTCAAATATCGAAAATTTACTAACCTCCCTTGGCTTTAAAAGTAGTGGTGTTTTTGTGATGGATGCAAGTAAACGTGATAATCGTCTAAATGCCTACTTTGGAGGACTTGGTGCTACAAAACGCGTGGTGCTTTTTGATACGCTTATCAAAAAACTAAGCGTGGATGAGATCATAGCTGTTTTGGGACATGAGTTGGGGCATTTTAAACATAAGGATATTTTAAAAATGATAGCCCTAAGTTCGCTTATGTTGTTTTGTCTTTTTGGAGTATTTGGTAATATTAATAAAGGCGCTTATGACGCGCTAGGTATGAGCGGTGGCGGTGCCGTGATAGTGTTTTTGCTTTTATTTAGTCCTATATTTAGCTTTATATTTAGCCCATTTATCTCATATATAAGTCGTAAAAATGAGTTTAATGCAGATAAATTTGGCGCAAAAACAAAAGATAGGCAAAGTATGATAAATGCGCTTAAAAAGTTAGGCAGTCAAAACAAAGCTTTCCCGCTTGCACATCCGCTTTATGCGACACTATATCACTCGCATCCAAGTCTTGTCGAACGTATAAATGAGCTTGAAAATGAGGATTGAAGAGGCTTTAGTAAAGGCTAGAAGCGAGCTTAAGATCCATGAAAGCGGTGCAAACGTAGCAAGAAATTTAATGCTATTTCACCTTAAGGTAAGCCAAAACGAGCTTTTTTTAAATTTAAAAAACGAACTGCAAGACGAGAGCGGATATTTTGCTTTGATAGAGCGTTTTAAAGATGGCGAACCTCTTGAATACATAACGGGTCTTGCCTCGTTTTATTCGCTTGAATTTGACGTGCTTAGCGGAGTTTTAGTCCCTAGACCAGAGACTGAAATTTTAGTTGAAAAAGTGCTTGAGCTATCAAAGGAATTTGATAATCCAAAAATCGCTGAGATCGGCACAGGAAGTGGGATAATAAGCGTTTGTTTGGCTTTAAATTTAGACACAAGTATAGTTGCAACCGATATCAGTGAAATAGCGCTAAAAAATGCAAAGCAAAATGCGTTAAAATTTAACGTAGCGGATAAAATAAAATTTGTAAAAACTGAGTTTTTAAACACAGTGGATGAGAAGTTTGATATCATAGTTTCAAATCCACCCTACATCGCAAATGACTACAAGCTTGACAAATGGGTTTTAAACGAGCCTAAAACCGCACTTTTTGGCGGTGAAAAAGGCGATGAAATTTTAAAAGATATAATAAGGATCGCAAGTCAAAAAGGTGTTAGATATCTTGCTTGTGAGATGGGATATGACCAAAAAAAAGCGATGGGTGAGTGTTTGAAATTTTATGGATTTAGTGCGGAGTTTTATACGGATCTAGCCGGATTTGACCGCGGATTTATTGCAAAAAATTTAAATAAAACTAAAGGGAAAGTATGAAAAACGTGTATTTGTTTTTGTTGGCTGGACTTATTGGTGTGGAGCTTGCTCTTGGTGTATTTGTAGCTCCTGCGATATTTTATCCGCAAAGATATATGGGAGAAAGCCCGCTTACTCACTTTGAAAGTGGAGTGATAATGACGCAAATTTTTATCAAGTATAATTACGCTTTGCTTTTTGTGAGTGCATTTGCATTGTTATTTGAGCTATTTGGTCCAAAAGGAAAAACAAGCTTTTATATTAAAATTTCAAGCTTTGCATTGGCGTTTATAAATTTAGCGCTCGCTCTTGCTTTTGTGTTTTATTTTACGGATTTTATCATCGCTGCACAAGCTATGGGAGAAGAGATGACGATGGGCAATGCTGAGTTTGACGCTATGCATAAAGCAAGCGAATACGTAATGAAGTTAATGCTTATGGCACAGACTTTACTATTTTTTATAAGTGCGATAAAACCTAAAAGTCAGGCATGAAAGAAAAACCTCATATCCAAGCCGTTACCGACTTTTTGATCGAATACGCTACAAAAATGCTAAGTATCGGCACGTATACCGCAAGGATCGATCGTTGTGTTGGTCGTATAGCAAGGGCTTATGGTTATGATGTTAGTTTAACGATATTTGTTAGAAATTTTACCATTAGCGTTATGGACCCGCTTGATAACTCTATTAGGCGGACTTATGTTAAAAGCACCGCGACTTCTGTTGTAAATTTTAGACTTATCTCGGAACTTAGCGCACTTAGTTGGCAGATATATGATGATAGATTTAGTCTTGAAGTAGCAAAGGAGCATTTTGCCGATATCATAACTCATCAAAATAACTCTTTTGCTAAAACGCTCATTTTTATAACGTTTGCAAATTCGGCTTTTTGTAAGCTTTTTGGTGGTGATTTGGGGGCTGTGATCTCTGTGTTTGTGGCTACATTTATAGGGTTTTATTGTAGATTTTTGCTTGCTAAATTTAGCGTAAATTTAAAACTTCAATACATAATCGTCTCATTCATATCGTCATTTATAGCATATTTGGGAGTTCATTTTGGATTTTCCACGACGCCTGATGTCGCCATAGGTTCTAGTATCTTGTTTATGATGCCTGGAATTTTTATGATAAATTCGATATTTGATATTTTAAACGAAAATATACTTGTCGGCATAAGTCGCGCCTTTAGCACGGGTATACTCATCTTATGTATAGCCATCGGTGTTTATATGACGCTTTCTATCTCAAATATAGGACTAATTGGTGTTTGAACTATTTTTAGCAACCATGATAGATGCTTTGTTTGCAGCTGTTGCGGGACTAGGCTTTGCATATGCGAGTTCGCCTCCTGCTAAAACGTTGGCATTTTCCGCACTCATCGCCGCGATATCACACGCTAGTCGATTTTTGATACTTCAGATGCAAATTCTTAACATCACGGTGGCGACTTTGATAGCGTCGTTTTTAGCAGGGATACTTGGTATGTTTTTTGCAAAAAGGCTTAAGGTGCCGGCTGAGATTATCGCATTTCCGGCGCTTTTGCCGATGGTTCCAGGAATTTACGCGTATAAAAGTATACTTGCGCTTTTTTCGTTTATAAAAAGCGATGATGCAAGCGAAAAGACAAATTTGCTTATAATATTTTTTGATAACGCACTTACGACCGCAGGTGTGGCGATAGCTATGGGAGTTGGTGTTTCTATAACTCTTTTGCTTTTTTACGAGCAGTCTTTAATGATAACTCGCGGCGCAAGGTGTGATATAAAAACTAGAAAAGAGGTAAGATAGTGAGAGTTAAAATTTATTACGAAGATACCGATGCAGGTGGGATAGTATATCATGCAAATTATATTAAATTTTGCGAACGAGCAAGGAGCGACCTGTTTTTTACGGCAGGTAGAAAATTCTTCTTGCCAAGTAGCCATTTTGTAGTATCTTCGCTAGAGGCTAAATTTATAAAGCCATCTGTTTTGGGCGATCTGCTAGAGATTAAAACAAGTGTTTTAGAGATCAAAAAGACTTCGCTTGTTTTACGCCAAGAAATTTTTAGAATAGGCGATATAAACGGCGAAACAAAGCCAGAGTCGGTATTTGCCATGAACGTAACTCTTGCCTTTTTAAAGGACGGCAAGCCTCAAAGGCTAAGTGAGGAATTGTTGTCTTTTATCTCTTCTTCCATGAGTTTGACTGGCGAAAATTTATAGCCCTTTGCTTCATAAATTTTTATATCGTATCCGACTTGTGAGCTTTGTATGCTTTCATGAAAGACCCTTTTTTTGGCAGTGTCTATAAAATTTGTATAGATGTATTCAAGTCCGATATTTGAAGAGTAGGCTATCCAGTTAAAATTTAAATTCACGCCAAAGAGCGCGGTTGTGGCTAAAAGTTCATCATTGATCTCGCTTATGGAGTTTGCAATATATAAATTTTGCCTATTTTTTTCATCTATGGAGTTAAAGATATGCGGAGTGTAGTTTATTTGTGTGCTAAGAAGAGCGTGTGTAGCGATCTCGTAACCTCTTGCTTGCGTAGCTATCAAAGAAGCCTTGATAGTTGGTAAATTTAAAAACATGCTTGTGTTGTTGTATTTGGTTTTGTTATTTAGGTATTCGTCTAAATTTAACTCTTTTGAGTCGATTTGTACATCGTAAAATTCACCATTGCTCGATTGTCTCGTATAGTCGTTTAGTAAATTTCCAAGATAGCTTGTATCGCTAAAAGCAGTAATTTTATCATTTGCCATACTCATTAAAATTCTTATTTGAGCTTCGTAGTCTATACCGCCAAAGACGATATTTGACGCCGTTTCTCCATTTGCTCTAACATTAATAGTCGGTATAAATGCAAACTCTTTTTGCTCTAAATTTTTCTTTAAAATTTTAAAACCGTTTTTCGTAAAAGGAGCTATAAAGTAGCTGATGTTGCGTGCTCTTGCTTGGTCTAGAGCACTTGATACCGAGCTTTCGCTCTCATCCCCGCAAAAGATAAATTCGATTTGAATTTTTGCATTTGTTTGCGCTGCATAGGAGACTATCGCGTCAGTTATTACGTTTGTATATGATTTTATGATTTTTTGTGGGATGATGACGGCTATTTTATTTGATCCGTCAGCGACAAACGTGATGTTTCCGCCAAGGCTTGCATACATCATGCTTAAGTTTTGATCTTTTATGACGCTTGGCTCAAATCTAGCCATAAAACTAGCTAACATATCACTTTCTAAAAGCTCGTTTAGACAGGCTATATCGCAAAAATCCGGCTCTAAATTTATATATTGGATACTTGCTGGAGCGATATTTGACATAATGTGGGTTTTGGCAAAAGCACAAAAATAACTCGCCGTAAGAGCTATAATAATTTTTTTCATATCATACCTTTTATCTTTTTTAAATCAGCACAAAAAACATCTTCAAAACTAGGGTTTTTCATAAGCCACATTACCGAATACGTAGGCATTAAGAGGGTATTTTGAAATTTTAAAACACTTCCTCTAAGGCTCTTGAAATTTGTATTTGCAATATTTTGCCCATAAAGCTTAAAAAACGCCTCTTCTCCAAGAGTTATGATTATGCTTGGTTTTATGAGCTCTATTTCTTCCATTAGGTAAGGTCTGCAAAGTTCAAAACACTCATCATTTGCCATATCTTTGCCTTCTAAATTTAGATTTTTACATCTTAAGATAGAACTTACATAAAACTCATCTTTGTTAAGATTTAGCGAGTTAAAGACCAGTTCGCTAAATTTTGCGCCAAGCATCCCAGAAACCAACTCTGCGTTTTTATCGGCATTTGGACTTGGAGCAAGGCAGACGAACATTATCTTGCTTTGCTTGTTGCCATATCCTAGTAAGACCGTATTTGCGGACTTTCTAAGGTGGCATAAATTGCATTGTGAAATTTGATGATTTAGTTCGTCCACATCGGCAAATTCGGATATTTTTTGCGAAAAAATAAAATTTTCATTTATAAATTTATATCCGATAGCTTTTAAAAAATATAACTTTTTTAGTGTTTCGTTTTTTTGCGAAATTTCCATTTTGGTATTATATTTTAATTTGCTTAAAATTTTAATACTTGTGTCTGATTTTAGTTATATTCAAAGGAATTTAAGTATTTTTTTGATAACATCACGCTTTTATATTAATTTTAAGGAAAGAGATGAAAAGGACTTATCAGCCTCACAAAACCCCTAAAAAACGCACTCACGGTTTTCGTTTAAGAATGAAAACTAAAAATGGTCGTAAAGTTATAAATGCTAGACGTGCTAAAGGTAGAAAAAGATTGGCAGCTTAGCAAACTTTGAGTCTTTAAGCGACTCAAAAGAATTCTCATCGGTTTATAAAGATGCAAAAAGATGGCACAGTGAAGTCTGTGTCCTTTTTTATAAACCTTCAATCCAGAACAAATTAGCAGTAGTAGCTAGTAAAAAAGTAGGAAAAGCGGTCGTCCGCAATAGGGCGAAAAGATTGTTACGTGCAGTTTTTTTAGAAGTTTGTGACGAACTTGAAAGCGGCATTTACGTCATAGTAGCAAAAAATGGGCTTAATGAGTTTAGGTTTGATAAAATTCAAAAAAATGTGCGTTGGTCGCTTAAGAAATTAGGATGCCTGAAATGAATAAATTTGCGATTTTGTGTATTAAATTTTACCAAAACTACATTTCTAAAATTCTTCCTAAATCCTGTCGCTATTATCCTTCTTGCTCGGAATACGCCGTTTGGCAATTTAAAAATAATAATATTTTTTTAGCTTCTTTTGCTGTCCTTATGAGAATTCTAAGGTGCAATCAACTATTTAAAGGTGGTATAGATTACCCTGTTGTAGGCAAAAAATTTACATCCATTTCACTATCAAAGCAGGATAAAGTTGCAGATATTGAATTTTGGTTGGTTCCTTGTAAAAATAGTAAATTTTATGTTATAAAAGTTTTAGATTCATTAAGAGGAAAACATTAAAATGAATAACCTATCGACACAAAAAAGGGTGCTTATCGCAACTCTTTTATCCTTTGTCTTTTTTATCGTTTATGATTATTTTTTTATCCCAAAGACGCTTCCAAATGAACAAAATCAAACCGTTCAAGCGCAAACATCAGTTTCAAATTCAGCTCCCGTATCTCAAAACGGCTCTTTAACTCCAAAAACATCAAGTACAAATAGCGATAAAACGCTAGTTGTTGTTAAGGCTAAAGATTATGAAGCTCATATCGATGAGCTAGGTCGTATCAGTAAATTTTATCTTAACGAAGAAAAATATAAAACAGAAGATGGAGAAAGAACTCAGCTAACGGCAATGTCTCCTTTGCCTCTTGAACTTAGATTTAGCGACACAACTATAAACAGCCAAGCCTTTAATGTAAACTATAGCGCTGATGTAAATGAGATCAGTGTTGATGGCACTAGTAGGAGTGTAAATTTAACTCAAAATTTAGACGGTCTTACTATAACTAAAAAGATAACCTTTAGACCAGATGGAAGTTATGATGTTGATGTTGATTTAAGCCGCGAAGTCGAATACTTTGTAACCCCTGGTTTTAGACCAAATGTTTCGGTTGATAGCTATACGGTCCACGGTGTTCTTTTAAGACATGCAGATGAGAAACTTACTATACTTGAAGATGGTGATTTAGATGGCGGAGAGTCATTTAGTGACGTAAATATAGCTGCTGCTTCGGATAGATACTATACAACCTTGCTTTACTCTTTTGACAAGCCTTTAAATGTTGTTACTAGCGTAGACCTACAAAATAATGCAATAGCATTTATTAAACAAAATGGAAATTTTAAAGGCAGTGGATATATCGGCGCTAAAGAGTATAGGGCGTTAAAAGCGATAGATATACGCCTAACCGATGTTGTAGAATATGGTTGGTTTAGCTTTATAGCAAAACCAATGTTTGCATTTTTGAGCTTTCTTTATTCGCATATAGGCAACTGGGGTTGGGCAATAGTTGTTCTTACACTGGTGATTAGGATAGTATTGTTCCCTCTAACATACAAAGGCATGTTGTCAATGAACAAGCTAAAAGAACTATCTCCTAAGCTAAAAGAGCTTCAAGCAAAATATAAAGGCGATCCGCAAAAGCTAAACGCACATATGATGGAGCTTTATAAAAAGCACGGTGCAAACCCAATGGGTGGATGTCTGCCGATACTACTTCAAATTCCTGTATTTTTCGCGATTTATAGGGTTTTATTAAATGCGATCGAGCTTAAAGGCGCTGAGTGGATACTGTGGATACATGACCTTTCTGTGATGGATCCATACTTTATCTTGCCTATCTTAATGGGTGTAACTATGTTTTTACAGCAAAGACTTACACCAACAACATTTAGCGACCCTATGCAAGAAAAGATAATGAAATTTTTACCGCTAATATTTACATTTTTCTTTGTGACCTTCCCTGCGGGCCTTACACTTTACTGGTTTATAAACAACGTTTGTTCTGTTATTCAGCAAATTTTTGTTAATAAACTTTTTGCAAAACAGAAAAAAGCGGAGGTAAAAGCATAATGCGTATCGAAGCTTCAAATTTACAAGAGGCCTTTCAAAAAGCGGCTACGGAGCTAAAATGCTCTGTGACCGAACTTGATATTAAAGTTATCCAACATCCAAGTTCCGGTTTTTTGGGTTTTTTTAAAAAAAATGCCATTATTGAAGCCGATATAGAAAAAAAGTCAAATCACAGACAAAATGATCGTCATGATGAGCGTAAAAAAGAGCAAAAACACGAAAAACGCGAGCATAATTTAGACAAAAAACATATCGAAAATAAAAAAGAAGACGGTAGAGCCGACAAAAAAGAGGACAAACCAAAAGAGGAACGCAGGCGTAACGGAAAAAATAAAAAAAATAAACACTCTGCACAAAATGGAGCAAAGAAAAGCTTAAGTGACAAAAATAACGCATTGGCACAGGATGCTTTTGGTGTGGATATCAGTGAAAGTAAAGAGGAAAAACCAGAATACATCATAAAACGTATCGACACTCCTGAAGTAAAGCCTCAAAAACGAGAGCAAAAAGATATCCTTGATACCTCTATAATTGATAATTTCAATACAGATAGTAATGAAGCTAAGGTTGAGGAAAAAGAGGATAAAAGACAAAAAAATAGTATAAATTTCGATGAAATTTTACCGATAATCAAAAATGATCTAACAAGACTTTTAAATGCTAGTTGCTTTAGTATAAGCAAGATAGAGGTTTCAAAATTTAGTGACGAATGTCTTCTTATCGAGCTTGACGGAGATGACGCAGCTCTACTTATCGGCAAAGAGGGTTATAGATACAAGGCTATATCATACTTGCTTCATAATTGGTTAAATACCAAATATAACTTATCTATCCGTCTTGAGATAGCTGAATTTTTGAAAAACCAAGAGGCTATGATAGATCAATACCTAACGTCGATAATAGAACGTGTGCAAAATACCGGCAAGGCTCAGACAAAGCCACTTGACGGCGTGTTGGTTAAGATAGCACTTGAGAAACTGCGCGCTACTTTCCCTGAAAAATATGTTGGAATAAAATCAAACGGTAGTGATAAATTTGTAGTTGTAAATGATTTCTTTAAAAAATGAAACTATCGCCGCGATAGCAACGGCAAACGGTATCGGCTCAATAGGTGTGATCCGCTTAAGTGGAGCCGATGCGCTTAATATCTCTCTAAAACTTACTAAAAAATCAGAACTTATGCCTCGCATGGCAACATTGTGTAAAATTTACTCGCTTGATGGTGAATTTTTAGACGAAGCTATAATGATTTATTTTAAAGCTCCAGCTAGCTTTACTGGCGAAGACGTGGTTGAATTTCAAATGCATGGCGGATATATGGTTGCTCGCATGATCTTAAACGAGCTTTTGTCTGCCGGAGCTAGACTTGCTAGAGGCGGAGAATTTAGCCATAGGGCGTTTCTAAACGACAAGATGGATCTTGCTAAAGCAAATGCTATACAGTCGTTAATAAATGCAAAAAGTGAAGGCGCTGTTAAAATTCTTGCTCGTCAAATGAGAGGTGATCTGAGCAAATACGCAAATGAGCTTAGAGCAGAGCTCGTAAAAACTTTAGCATTTGTTGAGACAAGTATTGATTATGCCGATGATGATTTACCAAGTGATTTGATGAGTCAAATTTCAGAGATGTTAAGTCAAAATCACGCAAAATTAGAACGTATCGTTGCTCTTAGCAAAAGTCGTCAAGGCTTGATAGAGGGTTTTAAAATAGCAATAGTTGGCAAGCCAAATGTCGGCAAGAGTTCTATCTTAAATGCGCTCTTAAGCTATGAAAGAGCCATAATATCAGATGAGGCTGGCACTACTCGCGATAGGATAGAAGAAAATCTAAATATCGGAACGCATTTGGTGCGTATAATAGACACGGCAGGTATTCGTAAAAATGCCGGTAATGTCGAAAACATTGGCATTAGTTACTCTTTAAAGGCGATCGAAGAAGCGGATATCGTCTTGGCTGTTTTTGACGGGTCAAATTTTAAAGACGAGCAAGATGAGAGAATTTTAGAACTTGTCAGTGAGTTAAATAAAAAAGTCTTTTTTGTTTTAAATAAAAGTGATTTAGATATTAAATTTGAGCTTGAGTTGCCAGATGTCTTAAAAATTTCAGCCAAAAATAGCACAGAGCTTCTTGTAAGCGAGATAGAACAATACTTAAACTCTCAAGATAGCGATGAAATAATACTAAGTTCAAGCATGCAAATAAACTCCTGTATGGATGCTTCTAATGCTATAAAAAGAGCATTAGAGTTGCTTAATGAGAGCGAACTTGAACTCTTTGCTTATGAGATAAATTCTGCCATAAAACACATAAGCATGATAACAAAACCTTTTGAGCGAAATGAAATTTTAGATGAAATGTTTAGTAATTTTTGCTTAGGAAAATAAATTTTAAAAATAGGAATAATATGAAAATCTTACTTATAAACGGTGGAAAAAAATTTGGTCATTCAGAGGGTAGGCTTAACCAGACTTTGCATGAGGCAGCCAAAGAGCATTTAAGCGCGATGGGACATGAGATAAAAGAGTGTGTGATCGACGCAGGTTATAATATAGAAGAAGAGATCGAGAAATTTTTATGGATGGATGTTGTGATCTGGCAGATGCCAGGCTGGTGGATGGGTGAGCCTTGGATAGTTAAAAAATACATGGATGATGTTTTCACAGCTGGTCATGGCAAATTGTATGCAAGTGATGGTCGTCATCGCACTGCGCCTACGAAGGATTACGGAACGGGCGGACTTTTAAACGGCAAAAAACACATGCTATCTCTTACTTGGAATGCACCGATTGAAGCCTTTACGGATAAAAATGAATTCTTTGAGGGAGTTGGAGTAGATGGCGTTTATCTGCATTTTAGAAAAGCAAATGAATTTTTAGGTATCAAACCTCTTGCGTCTTTTATCTGTAACGATGTTATCAAAATGCCTGATGTGCCAAAAATTATAAACGACTACAAAAGCCATCTAAGTAAAATTTTTGGTTAAATTTAAAATTTGATCGGATAAAAATGGGAAGCTTAAAGAATTTAAAAAGTAGAATTTTAGAGTTAGGCGATGAGTTTAGTTATGTGGACGCTGCTGAAAATGCAGCCGATCTGATGTCCGTAAATGACTTTGAGCAGCATTGTGGATTTAGACTTTGCGATGATTTGGTTGAGTTTGTCTGCGCACTTGGCATGATAGCTATAAAGATAAACCCCGAAGTTTTATCAAATTTAAAAGAAAATGATAGCCTAATTAATGAAATTTATGTTTACGGCATAAGCAATGGAAAAACTCCTGAATGGATGAAGCTAAAAGATTTCAACGCAGAGTCTGTTTGCTTTTTTGAGCAGGGCGGAAGCAAAGCGTATGTGGATATAGATGGAGTAGTTTTTACTGACGAAGGTAAATTTGACGGCGATATGTATGATTTTATCATTTCTAAAATAGACGAACTTGAAGAAAAATACAGCCGACTTATACCTTAAAATGCACAAATTTGATACAAATTCATAGGCTTAATAAAGCGGTTATTTTACCCTTTTTTTAGCCTTGTTAGAGTAAAATAGACTAAAATCTCACAAAGGGCAAAAATGGATAAGGCTACGATAAAAGCTCATAAAATAAGCGACGGTGAATATGAAAATATTCTTAAGATTTTAGGACGTGAGCCAAATTTACTTGAGCTTGGTGTCTTTTCTGCGATGTGGAGCGAACACTGCTCATATAAATCAAGTAAAAAATACCTAAACGGTTTTCCGACAAAAGCACCTTGGGTGATACAAGGACCTGGTGAAAATGCCGGAGTTATAGATGTCGGCGACGGATATGCGGCTGTGTTTAAAATGGAAAGCCACAACCACCCTAGCTTTATCGAGCCATATCAGGGTGCAGCCACTGGAGTTGGCGGAATTTTACGCGATGTATTTACCATGGGTGCAAGAGTCGTAGCTAACATGAACTCGCTTAGATTTGGAAATTTCTTAGGATCTGATAAAGTTGCTCGCTATCAACGCCACCTTATCAAAGGTTCGGTAGCTGGTATCGGACACTATGGAAACTGTATGGGCATACCGACTATCGGCGGCGAAGTAAGTTTTGATGAGAGCTTTAATGGCAATATCCTAGTAAATGCCTTTGCTTTGGGTCTTTGCAAAAGCGATGAAATTTTTTACGCAAAAGCTGAAGGTGTTGGCAACCCTGTGATATATGTCGGCTCAAAGACAGGTCGTGACGGTCTTGGTGGTGCGGTTATGGCAAGTGATAGCTTTAATGATGAAAACAAATCGCTTCGTCCTACTGTTCAAGTAGGAGATCCGTTTGCCGAAAAGCTACTTATGGAAGCTTGTTTGGAACTATTTAAGACTGATTATATTATAGGTATCCAAGATATGGGCGCTGCGGGACTTACGAGTTCAAGCTTTGAGATGGCAGGACGTAGCGGTAGTGGTTTAAAAATGCATCTTGATAAAGTTCCTATGAGAGAAGAAGGCATGACACCGTATGAGCTTATGCTTAGTGAAAGCCAAGAGCGTATGCTAATATGTGCCAAAAAAGGCTATGAAGAGAAGATAAGAGCGATTTTTAATAAATACGATCTTGATGCGGAAGTTATCGGAGAGGTAACTAGTGGCGGTAAGATGGAGCTTTACTGGCATAACGAGTTGGTTGGAGAGATACCTATCGAGCCTTTAAGTGAAGCAGCTCCGGTGCTCGATCGTCCGACTGCCAAAGCTAAGTATCTTGATGAGATAAAAAATGTAACGATAAACGACTATAAGGCCGTTAGCAACGATGAAGCCTTTGACAAACTGCTTCGCGACCCACACGTGCTAAATAAATCATTTATCTATGACCAATACGATGCAAATATCCAAACAAATACAATAAAACAACCGGGCTTTTTGGGAGCAGGTGTAATAAGAGTAAAAGAGACCGGTAGAGCTGTAGCTATGGGTATGGAGTGCTCTCCAAGACATAACTATGTAAATCCTAAAATAGGAGCTGCCATGGCTGTTGCGGCAAGTGGACGTAAGGTAGCTATGAGTGGTGCCGTGCCTCTTGCTATAACAGACTGCCTAAACTATGGAAATCCCGAAAATCCTGAAGTTATGTGGCAATTTGCACAAGGTTGCGAGGGTATCAAGGAGGCTTGTCGCGAGCTAAACACTCCTGTTGTAAGCGGCAACGTAAGTCTTTATAATGATACGGATGGAGTTAGTGTGTATCCAACTCCTGCGATCGTTAATGTCGGTGTAAATGAAGATGCTAATAAAAATTTACCAAGCATATTTAAAGGCGAAAATACAGCCATTTATCTTCTTGGCGAGACAAGCGGAGAATTTGCCGGAAGTTTATATATGAAAACACTTTTTAACGTCGTAGCAGGTGAGTTAAAAGACGTTGATTATAAACAAGAAAGAGCATTATGGGATCTTGTGATAGAGGCAAATAAAAACGACATTCTTGAATTTGCAAATTCTATTGGCACAGGCGGAGTTGCTATGACTTTGGCTAAGATGGCTTGCATGAGCGGTATCGGTGCTACTTGTAGTTGCGACTTTGAGGATAAAAGATGGGTATTTGACGAAAGCTTTTCTCGTGCGATAGTTGGAGTAAAAGATGAAGATAAATTTAAATCTTTAGCACAAAAATACGGCGTAAAGGCTGTGAAGATAGGTGTTACCGGAAGTAATAAATTTGAAATAAACGACATTAAAAGAGATTTAAAGCAAATTAAAGAGATATATCTAAACGAGTTTACAAGACTTGTTAAGCAAGACGACTAAAACTAAAAGGAGAAGAAGTGAGAGCGTTAATTAGCGTAAGCGACAAAGAGGGTGTTGTTGAGTTTGCAAAAGGACTTGTAGAGCTTGGTTGGGAAGTGATATCTACAGGCGGAACTCATAAGATGCTAAATGAAAACGGAGTAAAAGCTCTTGAAGTAGCAGAAGTCACTAAAAGTCCGGAAATGTTTGAAGGTCGCGTAAAGACTTTACATCCTAAAATTCACGGCGGAATTTTACACAAAAGAGATGATGTGGCGCATGTGGCTCAAGCAAAAGAAAACGCAGTTGAGGGTATTGACCTTGTTTGTGTAAATTTATATCCGTTTAAACAAACTACTATTCGCACTGATGATTTTGATGAGATCATCGAAAATATCGACATCGGCGGTCCTGCTATGGTTAGAAGTGCGGCTAAAAATTTCAAGGATGTTTTGATAGTTACAGATGTTCTTGACTATGACGAAATTTTAGTAAGACTTAGAGAAAAACGTGACGATATCGAATTTAGAAGAAGCTTGATGATAAAAGCTTACGAGCATACGGCAGCATATGACTCAATGATAGCAAACTATATGAACGATAGATTTAACGGAGGATTTGGCGCGTCTAAATTTATCGTCGGAAATAAAGTTTTTGATACAAGGTATGGTGAAAATCCACATCAAAAAGGTGCGCTTTATGAATTTGAATACTTCTTTAGCAACAACTTCCGCGCACTAAAGGGCGAAGCTAGCTTTAACAACCTAACAGACATAAACGGTGCTTTAATGCTTGCAACAAGCTTCAATGAAGCTCCTGCCGTGGCGATTATCAAACATGCTAACCCATGCGGTTTTGCAGTAAAGTCAAATTTGCTTGAGAGTTATGTTGAGGCACTAAAGTGTGATCCGGTGTCTGCTTATGGCGGAGTAGTGGCGATAAACGGCACACTTGATAAAGAGCTGGCACAAAAGATCAATGAAATTTATGTTGAAGTAATTATCGCTGCAAATGTAGATGAAGATGCGCTTGCTGTTTTTGAAAGTAAAAAGCGTATTAAAATTTTCACGCAAGATAACAAATTCTTAGTTCGTGCAAACGACAAATACGACTTTAAACGCGTTGATGGTGGTTTTGTTTATCAAGAAAGAGATGACGTTAAAGATGCGGAACTTGAAAATATGAAACTAATGAGCAAAAGAGCCGCCAGTAAGGCAGAGCTATCGGACGCTGATGTTGCTTGGAAAGTTGCCGCTCTTACAAAAAGCAACTGTGTAGTTTATGTAAAAGATAGCGCTGTTGTAGCTATTGGCATGGGTATGACAAGTCGTGTGGATGCGGCTCGTGCTGCAGTTGCCAAAGCAAAAGATATGGGGATTAATCTAAATGGTTGCACACTTGCTAGTGAGGCGTTTTTCCCGTTTAGAGATAGTATAGATATAGCTCATAAAGTAGGTGTAAAATGTATAGTAGAGCCTGGAGGTAGCATAAGAGATGATGAAGTTATCGAAGCTGCAAACGAATACGGTATGGCGCTTTACTTTACGGGCATTCGCCACTTCTTGCATTAATATCTCACAAAAAGACCGTTAAATTTAACTAGCGGTCTTTTTAAATTTACTTAATCAAATTATCTTCTTTAATAATAAAATATTTAAATATTAGTAAAAGTAAATTTTTAATTTGAGCTTTTAAATTTAAGCCTTGTTTTGATAATATGCAAATTATCGTTGAAAATTTAAAGGGAAATTTGTGCCAAATAGCAGTATTTTAGAAATTTTATCGGATAAAAAAGTTCTTTGTTTAGAGGACGAAGTTGGAATTTTAAAAAATTTAACCGAAACTTTAGAGCTGTTTTTTGGCGAAGTTATGGGTATAGAAGATGGACTTGAGGCACTTGATCTAGCCACAAGCGGTTTTTATGATGTGCTTGTTTTTGATATAACGGTTCCTCATATGGACGGGCTTGAGGTGATAAAGAGAGTTCGTCAAAATAATCAAAACATACCCATCATCATACTTTCAAGTCATACTGAGCAAGAGTATTTATGGAGAGCGGTAGAGCTTAAGATAACTAGGTTTTTACCAAAGCCTTATGATAAAGAGGCTTTTATAGCCGCATTAAAAGATATAGCTCGTGAGCTTGGGGGCGATAGACAAATTGTAAATATCAACACCCAAGCAAGATATGACTTTGCTAAAAAGATAATTTACATAAAAGATACCGCCTGTCACCTTGCAAAAAGCGAGAGTCGCTTACTTGAGTATTTTTTGAAAAACAAAAACAAGGCAGTCACTTATGAAGAGTTATTTGACTATCTTTGGGAATTTGACCAGCCAAGCAAAGAAGCGATAAAAACCATAGTTAAAGAGCTTCGTAAAAAGCTTGGCAAAGATACGATTAGAAATTTATACGGGGTTGGTTACATCTGTGAAATATAGATTTCGTTTTGTGGTGGCTATCTTTACTATCCTTTATATAATCATCATGGGACTTGTCTTTAGCTTTTATAGACAGCTTGCGTTAAAAGACGCTAAGCAAGAGGCATTTTATGTGCTTGATACGATGAATGCGGTGCGGGATTATATCTCGATAGTGCAGCGTCCTTTGATAGACGAGCTTAAGGTGGAAGGCGTTATAAAAGATGATTTTTTCGACCCAAGACTTCAGTCGTCATCATATATCACACGTGAAATTTATAATATCCAACTTTCAAAAAATAAGATAAATTACGACTATAAGCTTGTCGCGACCAATCCTTTAAACCCAGAGCATGAGGGAGATGAGTTTGAGAATGAAATTTTAGAAGGCTTTAAAGAGAAAAGATATGAGGAATTCTCGCAGGTAATCAAAGACGGCAACACCTCTTACATATATGTGGGACTTCCTGTTAAAAACTCTCAAGCCTCATGTGCGGTTTGCCATAACATAAATTCGGTTCCTAAAAAGATGATGGAGCAATACGGCAGTTCAAAGGACTTTGAGGGTAAGGTCGGCGATACGATAGCGATGATATCCTTTAAAATTCCCATCAAAAACATCCTTGCGTATCACGCAAATGAGCTTATAACAAGCAGTGTGGCACTTTTTGTAGTTTTTGTGCTTCTTGTATTTTTAGTATA
The DNA here is from genome assembly GCF_012978615.1 of Campylobacter sp. RM9328. Lineage (NCBI taxonomy): Bacteria > Pseudomonadati > Campylobacterota > Epsilonproteobacteria > Campylobacterales > Campylobacteraceae > Campylobacter > Campylobacter sp. RM9328. Next base: position 41,521 of record NZ_LIWF01000004.1, read on the forward strand.
CAAGATACATGAAAAAATGGCAAAGATCAAAGAGCAAAACGAACAACTTATGATACATCAAAGTCGCCTTGCTTCAATGGGAGAGATGATAGGCAACATCTCGCATCAGTGGAAGCAACCCTTGGCACAAATAAGCTCAACGCTTATAAATTTAGAGCTTTATAATGAAAAAGGAAAATTAACAAAAGAAAAATTAAATGAGAAGATTAAGGATGTAGATGAGCAGGTTAAATTTATGTCTCAAACTATAAACGACTTTAAAAACTTCTTCAATCCAAATTCTATAAAGCGCGAATTTACCAGTGCTGAAGCGATAGAACAGGCTCAAAAAATTTTAAAATCAGCTCTTAAAAATCATGTTATAAAACTAGATGTAGAAATTAAGGAAAATTTCTCTCATTTTGGAAATATTAATGAAATAATACAAATTTTAATAAACATTATAAGTAACGCCAAAGAGGCTTTTGAGCAGTCGCATCCAGGTGAAAAAAGGGTTAAAATTTGCTCTTTTAAGAACTCTTTATCGCGTATGATAACTATAGAAAATAACGCTGGAAATATCGATGAAAGCGTGATAAAAAAGATATTTAACCCAAATTTTACCACTAAAGAAAAAGGTAGCGGTCTGGGATTATACATGAGTCAGGTTATAATGAAAAAAAATAACGGTTTTATAACAGTGCAAAACACAAAAGACGGTGTTATATTTACAATTTTATTTTTAAATTCATAAAATATTAACTTTCCCCCTCTTTTTACCCCTTTTTATTGTTAGTATTATCAATACGAAATCTTCTTGATTTTTGAAATTTGAAAAATTCTTCGAAGGAGGAAAGTATGAAAGGTCTGGATAGAGCACTCCTTGGGTTGCTTACCGGTATTAGCATATTTGCTTCATCTGCCTGTGCGCACGATATGCAAATGACCGGCGCAGCTCGAGGCGTTATCGCTGATCCTAAGGGAACCCTTAAGGATAGAGGTGTCGTATCTTTACAGGATTACATCGTTGAAGAAAAAGAGATGTATGACTGGTTGTTTAAAAATCACCCGATTTTTACAAAGTACGGCGGAAAAGTTGACGGCAAGATAAATGTCGTAGATAGGGGCCACGAATGGCTAGAGGAGGGGCACGGTAAGGATTTGTCAAAAGCAAGCAAACGTGAACAAGGACAAGGCTATAGTTCTATGATGTATAGAATTCCTGCCGGTTCATCACTAGCTTTTCCTAATAAATTTATAGGTTCTGAAAAATGCGGTGAGTGTCACCCTGCACAATACGAAGCATGGAGTAGATCTCGTCACTCAACTACTATTCGCTTCCCTGGCGAACACCCTGAGGTTAATAACAACCTAACAGAGCCGGTATTTACAGAAGATACCGCATCAATCCTACCAAAAGGTATTACTCCTGATGTTATCTTTGCAACCGTAGGTCACCTTAGAACTAAATTTGGTTTCGTTGATGCTTGGATGTTAAGAGGAACTTACCATGTTGATGGTGGTTTGTTAAGAGATGGTACTGGTACTATCACTCCGGGTTCAAACCAATGGCAAAGAACTTGGGCTCTTAACCTAACTCCAGAAACTGTTAAGAAGATCAAAAAATGGGTGCCGGAATTCCCCGAAACGCTTGAAGAATACGGTCTAAATACAGGCTATGTTCGCGGTCTTGCATCTTATGCTGCAAAATACAAACACACTATGAACTTCCAAGCTAATGCTTCATACTGTGAGGTTTGCCACCCATTCAAATTTGACTTCAAGAGCAAACAAGAGTTTTATGCAGCACTTGGTAATGCTAAAGAGCTACAAAAACACACTATATCAAAAGGTGTAAGTTGCGAAGAGTGTCACGGGGCAGGCGGACACCTTGACGGAGCTACAAACTTTAGAACTTCTAACTGTGAACGTTGTCACCAAAGATTTAACTGGAGCCCTGATCTTTACAAAGCTCATCCGCTTGGTAAAATCGCTCCTGACTTAGCACTAAGCTCTAAATTTAAATCAATGGGACCAGGATGTGGTTCAGAGGGTTCTCAATCATACTTTACAGCTCACTATGAAAAAGGTATGAGATGCGTTACTTGCCACGATCCACACGATAATACAGGTTTTGTTACGGGTGATAAGAATGTCAAAGGACTTAACTATAACTCAGAACAAGCTTATCTAAGCTCATTCTATTCAAAACCAAAAATTAGAAAAACTTGCGCGGATTGTCACCAAGAGCAAGCTTATATAGCAGCAAGAGCCGATACACACAAAGATAACTCTTGTGCATCTTGCCATATGCCGTTTATGATGAGTTGTGAGAACTTCTATGCTATCCAGTTCCAAGACAATGCGGGATTTGATACTCAAAGAAGATCACACATCTGGAAAATCGATGTTAGCCCTGATAAAAAATCATTCGTTGCAGGCGCTGCTTCAAAAGAAGCAAGAGACGGTAAGGATTGGCATTTCCAAAGAAATGAAGATGGTAGAAACTTTGTTGACTTGATGTGGGCTTGTGCTAGAACATCTTGGGCGGATCTTGATATGGTTGAAAACAAAGGTTGCCACAGCCCTGTTGTATCAGAGCTAAAAGAGACCCTACACTTCAAAAATCAAAAACAAGCTTATGATGAAGTTATGGGATGGCAAACTCCTATCAAAAACGACTATACTCAAGTTAAGATCGGCATTGAGGGAATGTATAAGATCCTAGAAACCAAAAAACTTGATCCAAGTAACAAATCAAGAGTTTACGAGCTAATTGAAAAAGCTCAGGACACTGTTGATCTACTTGAAAAAGACGGTTCATGGGGTATGCATGGCTTTAAATATACTAAACAAAGACTTGACGCTGCTAAAGGTTATGTAGAAGAAGCGCAAAGAATTTTGAATAGTAAAATGTAAAAAATAGGGGCTACTTTATGTAGCCCTTTTAATTTATAAAATTTTTTAATTAAGGGTAAAACGATGCAAAAAGTTATATTAAAAAGCTTAATTCCTATCTTTTGTTTGTCAAGCTGTGTATTTGGCGCTCAGCTGTCGACAACTGAAGAAAAAGAGTCTTATGCTATAGGTGCATCAACGGGAAGTTATATATCAAACCAGCTTCACAACCAAATGCAAATGGGTGTAAAGTCTGATATTAATATCGTAATAGAAGGTCTTATAGACGCTCTAAAAAAACAGACAAAAATGAAAGACGAAGATATAATCTCTTTGTTAAATGAAAGAGCTGATAGGCTAAATAAAATAACTGAAGAAAATAAAAAAATACAACTTGCTAATAATAAAAAAATCGGTAAAGAATTTATGGCTAAAAATGCCAAGAATAAAAATGTAAAAACAACAAAATCAGGTTTGCAATATGAAATGCTAGTGCTAGGCGGAGGAGATAAGCCAAAACCGGAAAGTATTGTTGAGGTGCATTACAAAGGGTATTTGCCAAACGGCGAAGTCTTTGAAAACACATACGATAACAAAACGTCTATGCACTTGTCTTTGATAAATGTTATAGAGGGTTTTAAAGAGGGTCTTTTGCTTATGAATGCCGGTTCAAAATACAAATTTGTCATACCTAGCGAGCTTGCGTATGCGGATGAAGAGCTAGAAACTATCCCTGCGGGATCTACCGTGGTGTTTGAAGTTGAGCTTTTAAAGGTATTAAAGCCGGGAGAGTATTCTAAGATAGTAGAAGACATGAGTGAACAAGAAATAAAAAATATACATCAAACAAAGTAAATTCTTTGCCCAAAAATGGAGGAGAATATGGACACAAATTTAAAACGACGAGCATTTGTTAAATACCTTGCTCTTGGTTCGGCTTCTATCACGGCGGCATCTTACGGAGCCGTAAATGATAAGCCAAAAGCGCAAACTAAAAAACCAAATTTCGGCATGATATTTGATCAAAACAAATGCGTCGGGTGTACTGACTGTGAAAGAGCTTGTGTGAAAGTAAATCTAGTCCCTAAAGGACAGATGAGGCTTTTTGTAGAGGATAAAACAGATCCAAATAACAGGATGCAAAAACGATATGTGCGCGTTAGCTGCCAACAATGTGTGGAAGCACCGTGTGCTAGTGTTTGCCCAACAAACGCCTGTCATAAGGACTTGCTAACAGGTATAACTACAACAAATGCCGATGACTGCATAGCATGTAAATACTGCATAGTAGCCTGTCCTTATGATGTGCGCTTTATAAATAGCGAAAATCATGCCGCAGAAAGCTGTAACTTCTGCTTAGATACAAATTTGGCAGAGGGCAAAGAGCCTGCCTGTGTCGAAGCATGCAGATACGACGCTTTAGTTTTTGGCGATCTAAACGATGAAGAGTCGCATATAAGCAAGCTTCTTTGTATAAAAGATAGCTTAAGAATGCGTCCCGAGTGTGGCACAAAACCTAGTTTGCGCTATATACCTGCGGTAAAAATGGGGGTGTGAAATGAATGGTGCGATAAATTATACTCATACTTTTTCAAGCGGAGTCGTGTGGCATTGGCCTATCGCTGTGTATCTTTTGCTAGCGGGCATGAGCGGTGGAGCGCTTATCGTTGCACTTCTTATAAGGTATTATAAAAAGCAAACTGGTGTTACGCCTTTGTTTAAGGGTGCTTCTTTGCTTTCTCTTGTTACTATTTTACTAGGTATGGTTTGCTTGGTTGCCGACCTTGATAAGCCGCTTTATTTTTGGAAAATTTTGATAAATTATAACTTTACTTCGGTTATGTCTATAGGTGTTTTAGCACTTTGTATCTACATACCGCTTAGCTTTGTTATGGTTTTATATGCTTTTGAGAAGGAATTAAATGCATTTTTTGCAAACCATTTTACGTTCTTAAAGGCATTTTTTGGACTAATAATGAACATTTTAAATTTTATTCGTCCGCTTATGTTTGTTTTAACGCTTATTTTTGCTGTTGCGATATGCGCTTATACCGGCTTTCTTATCTCTGTTTTGGTAAGATTTCCTATACTAAATACATCTGTGCTTCCGGCTCTTTTTGTAGCTTCTGGATTAAGTGCGGGCATAGCAGGTTCCGGGCTTATTGCTGCAATGTTTTTTAGAGAAGATACGCATTCGAGCGATCTTAAAATTTTACACGCTATAGAGTGGCCTGTAATGGCTGCAGAAATTTTGCTTATCGGTATGATTTTTGTTTCGCTTATCATAGGAAGCGATGTTCAAAAAGCGGCAAGCGTGGCATTTTTTAGTGGAGAATATGCTAAAATGTTTTGGATAGGAGTCGTTGGTATAGGCTTTGTTATACCTATCGTATTTAACTTCTTATTAGGCAAAACATTTGCACATACTCGTTTTGCTTTTTACGTGAGTGCTCTTGCAAGTATCATAGGTGTTTTGATGCTTCGTATGTTTATACTTTATGCGGGACAAACTTACAGTATTTTTATTTGATTTTTTGGAGATAGCATGAGGTTGTTTGGTTTTTTTTCGTCATATAAATTTGTTATTTTCATGCTATCCATTTTAGCTACTGGAGCTGGGGTGGCTACTTTTTTAGAGAGTATTTACGACACGCAGACGGCTAAAATTTTAGTTTATGACGCCAGATGGTATGAGATCGTTATGCTTTTGCTAACGATCTCGCTAGGCGCTATCATCATAAAGACAAAAATGTGGCGCCGTCTTGGTGCTTTTGTGGTGCATTTTGCTTTTATCGTGATAGCTTTGGGTGCTTTTTTGACTAGGTATTGCGGTGAAGAGGGGGTGCTTCACGTAAGAGAGGGCGAACACTCAAACGAAATGGTAAGCGTCAAGCCTTATTTGCAGATCATAACAGAAGATAAAACATTCGAATTCTTCTTAAATTTATCACAACTGGGTGATAATAGCTTTTCTATCTCACAAGCCATAGACGACAAAATTTTTAACGTAAATTTTAGCTCTTATCAAGCTTTTCCAAAAGGCAAAAGAAGCGTTTTAAATGTAAAAGCAGGCTTTGACGACAAAGAGCAAAAAGAAGTAAGTCTTAGGGGTGGAGTAGGCTGGCTTGGAGAACCACAAGTTATCGAGCAAGATGGCAAGCAAATAATGCTTGCATGGGGATCAAAACTAGTGACATTGCCGTTTTCCGTAAAGCTTAACGACTTTGAGCTAGAGCGCTACCCAGGATCACAAAGTGCGTCGTCTTACTCAAGCAGTGTTGAGGTTTTGCAAGACGATAAAAAAGTAATGGACTATAAAATTTTTATGAATAGCCCTTTAAATTTTAGCGGTTATAAGCTTTTTCAATCCTCGTATGACAAAGACGAGCAGGGAACTGTTTTGGAGGTAAATAAAGACCCTGGTAAAATTCCTACTTATGTAGGGTATTTCTTGCTTTGTTTTGGTTTTGTAGCTAACTTTTTTACCAAAAATTCACGCTTTATGAAACTTGCAAAATTTATAAAAAATAACGCCACTTTATTTATCTTTGCTCTTGTTTTTGCGACCAATTCAAATTTATATGCAAATGATGATCTAAAACAGTTTGGTAAATTTACAAGATCTCATGCAAACGGTGTTTTTGCAGAGCTTTTAGTGCAAGACTTCATGGGGCGCATAAAGCCGATGAGCACGGAAGCTAATGAGATAGTAAGTAAATTTGCAGGTCAAAATTCTTTATTTGGTTTAAGTGCAGAGCAAATAATTTTGGGCATGAGTATAAACCCTACGCTCTGGCAGGATCTAAAGATCATAAAGATTAAAAATAGCGATATTAAAAAAGTTCTAAATTTAAACGAGAGTGAAAATTTTGTTAGTTTTAGTTTTATGTTTGATGAAAAGGGCGAATATAAGCTAATGAGTCAAAGCGATGAGGCAAATGCCAAACCAGCCTCGCAACGTTCTAAATTTGATAACGAAATGGTTAAATTTGATGAGCGTATAAATGTTGCATATTTAGCTCTTAAAGGTGTATTTTTTAAATTTATACCGATACCAAACGATCAGAGCGATAGATGGCTTTCTCCAAACGATGCATTTGCTAATCCCGGCGTAGCCAAAGAGGTGAAAATGCTTTTAAATGACTATATCTCTTCTCTTGGAGAGGGTATTTATAAAAACGACTGGACAAAGGCAAATTTTGCGCTTTCACAGCTTAAAAACTACCAAAGAGAAGTATCGGCACACATCTTACCGAGTGAATTTCAGATAAAAGCCGAGGTTGCTTATAATAAACTTGAAATTTTTAAAAAGCTTGTTTATTTTTATATGGTATTTGGCGGAATTTTACTTATTTTGGCATTATCCGAGATACTTACGGGCGGGAATTATAAAGGTATTAAAAAAATATCTTTTTGGCTATTTGTTTTTGGATTTGCAGCTCATACTTTTGGTCTAGCTCTTCGTTGGTATATCGCAGGACATGCGCCATGGAGCGATAGTTATGAGAGCATGATTTATATAGGTTGGTCGGCTGCACTAGCCGGAGTGGTGTTTTTTAGAAGCTCGCTTCTTACGCTCTGTGCTGCGTCGCTACTTGCAAGTGTTGTGATGCTTGTGGCGCACATGAGTTTTGTTAACCCTCAAATAACAAATTTAGTTCCGGTGTTAAAGTCTTATTGGCTAAGCATACATGTTTCGATTATTACGGCGAGTTACGGCTTTTTGGGTCTTGGGTGTTTGCTTGGAATTTTAGCTCTTGTATTAATGATATTAAAAAATGGCAAAAACAAAGAACGTTTAAATGATCAAATTCGCTACATCACAGCTATAAATGAGATAAGCTTGATAGTTGGACTTTCTATGCTTACGGTTGGAAATTTCTTTGGTGGAATTTGGGCTAATGAGAGCTGGGGCCGCTACTGGGGATGGGATAGTAAAGAGACTTGGTCGTTTGTTTCCATTGTTGTTTATGCTATCGTTTTGCATTTGAGGTTTATTCCTAAATTTAATAACATATATACTTTTTGCGTATCTTCGATGATATCTTACGCTAGTATCGTGATGACGTATTTTGGTGTGAATTTTTATTTAACGGGCATGCATTCATATGCTAGCGGTGATGCTATGGGAGTGCCTAAATTTATATATTTTATTTTGACATTTGTGATCTTACTCGCTGTTTTTGCTTATAGAGGGCGAGAAGTAAAAGCTATATAAAAGGAGAGAAGGTGAAGAAGCTTGTTTTGGTATTGATCTTGGCAGTATTGGCAAATGCCGGTTTTATAAAAAAGGGCATTGAGGCGCAGCAAAGCGGAGATCATAAAAAATTAGTAGAAATTTATGAAAAAGCTTGCGAAGAGGATAAAAAGGCATCTGGGTGTTATAACCTTGCGGTTGTGTATTATGAGGGAACAGGTGGCGTAGCAAAGGACTTTGTCAAAGCTGTAAATTTATACGATAGAGCTTGTAAGATGAATTTTGCTTTAGCTTGCAACAACCTTGCATATATGCATGAAAGCGGTCAAGGTGTTGACCAAAACTTTACAAAAGCAGCGCAGTTTTACGACAAAGCTTGTAAAGATAACGAAGGATGCACCTCGCTTGGGCTGCTTTATGCAAATGGTGCAGGAGTGGAGCGTGATTTTAAAAAGGCGATCGAACTATACACTAAAGCTTGTAATTACGAAGATATGATGGGATGTAATAACCTTGGCTATCTTTATAACCAAGGAAATGGCGTAGAAAAAGACTACAAAAAGGCAAAAAGCTTTTACGAAAAGGCATGCAACGGAGGTATCGGTATGGCATGTGATAACCTTGGCTACTTGTATGCGCTAGCTCAAGGCACAAGTCAAAACTACGAGCAAGCAGCAAAGAGCTTTGAAAAGTCTTGTAATCTAGGCTATGCAAAAGGTTGTAATGATATTGCCATAATGTATGCTGAGGGCAAAGGTGTAAAAGCCGATAACGAAAAGGCTAAAAACTTTTTTAAGAAAAGTTGTGACGGCGGGCTTGTAGAAGCTTGTGAGAATGCAAAAATTTTAGAACAACTTATGAAATAAAGGAGTTGGTATGAAAAAATTTATGATACTTGCTTGTATCGTTGGAGCGTTGCAAGCGGCAATGTTTCAAAGTGTAGAGCCTGATAAATCAACTCTTATCATGCAGGGAAATGCAAAAGAGTATTGTCCTAATTGCGGGATGGATTTGGCTAAATTTTATAAAACAAATCATACTCACAACGGTAAACAATACTGCTCAATGCACTGTCTTCATGAGGCTACAAAGGGAACTATGCCAAAAGATGTCATGGTTGTTGATACAAAGAATTTAAATTTTATCGATGCCAGCAAGGCTTACTATGTTGTCGGTAGTCGAATGAAAGGAACGATGACGCAAAACAGTAAATACTCATTTTTAACCGAAGATGATGCTAAAGAGTTTCAAGCTAGAAACGGTGGCGAGATAATGAGTTTTGAAAAGGCTTATGAGGTAGCAGGAAAAGACTTTGTAAGTGACATGAAGATGATAAAAGCAAAACGCGAGGGCGGAGTTTATGCAAAAGGTAAAGAAATTTATGAAACCAAATGCACAAAAGTCGATAAAAACATTTATGAAAGTATCGCGCTTTTAAAAGACGACCTCAAAAAGTTCTGTCAAATTTCAGCCGATGGCGACTTGCAAGCGGCAGCACTTTATATCTGGGATGAACCAAAAAATGTAAATGTGGTTAAAAAAGCTGAAAAGATCGTCGTTCCAAAAGATGCAAGATGTCCGATATGCGGGATGTTTGTAGCTAAAAACCCACAATGGGCTGCGATGATAGAAGCAGATAGCGAAAAGTTTTATTTTGACGGTGTTAAAGACATGATGAAGTATTACTTTAAAAACAATAAAAATTTCAATAAATTATTTGTGAGTGATTATTACAAGCTTCATAAGATAGATGCCAAAAACGCGTATTTTGTAGTCGGCTCAAATGTCTTTGGCCCTATGGGTGATGAGTTAATCCCATTTGCAAGTCAAAACGAGGCCATAAATTTTGCAAAAGATCATGCAGGCAAGCAGATCTTAAAATTTGAAGATATAACGGAAGAAATGTTAAAAGGGTTATGAAATTTTTAGGTATTTTAACTGTAGTTTTTAGTGTTGTTTATGCTTTTATCGGATTGCATTATATAAATTTTGATGATAAAACTAGAAGTGATGAGCTGGAAAATATCTCTAAAAAAGTCAAAGACGTAAGAGCTTCGATAGTTTTTAAAAGTCCAAAATACAAGGAATTTGTCTATGGTAAGTAAAAATTTTATCGACTACGCCATAAAACTACTTTATAAAGATAGAGCCGATCATGCTTTTAGCTTTATTATTTTTACCTTTATAGTTTTTATTTTAAGTTCGGTTTTGTTTATATCAAGCTCTATTCAAAACGACCTAAGTCTTAGTATACAAAACTCTCCAAGTGTTGTCGTGGAGGCAGTAAGAGCCGGTAAAAAGGACACCATGCATGACGGTTATATCTATGACATAAAGCGCATAAACGGTGTAAGTGATGCGTGGGGCGTTGTGGATGGGTATTACTACTTTGGACAAAAAAGAATTTGGTTTCATATAATTGGCTTAGATGAGCTTGATGAAAACGAGATGATAATAGGCGAGGGTGTAAAAAGGGAGATGGCAGAGCTTTACTATGAAGATGTATTTAACTTTTTAACAGAACACGCTTTAATTCCTATCAAGATAAACAAAACCGCTTCGCATAGTAGTAATATCATCACAAACGATGTCATCTATCTAAATCCCACAACCGCACGAGCGGTGTTGAGCCTGGAAGAGGGCGAATACACAAAAATTTATGTCGATGTTCCAAACGAGAACGAGATAAGTCAAGTCGCACTTAGTATCTCAAATTTATACCCAAACACACAAGCACTTAGCATGGAGGATAGAATTTCTGATATAAGACATCTTTATTATTATAAGGGTGGAATTTTTATGGTGATTTATTCGGCGGCTATGATCTCGTTTTTCATACTACTTAAAAACCAAATTTCATTAGCATACGGCTCAAAAAAGCGAGAGATCGCCATCTTGCGAAGTATCGGATATGCGATCAAAGACATAATTGCATTAAAATTTATACAAAATTTTACAGTGGCAACGAGTGCCTTTTTGCTAGGTGTGGCACTTGCTTATATTTATATTTTTATCTTTAACGCTCCATTATTGCGTAATGTTTTTTTGGGACTTGAGATTGAAAATTCAGTTACGTTTACGCCTATTGTTGACTTTAATATGCTGTTTCTTATATTTTTGTTTAGTGTGATACCGTTTTTAGCATTTGTTATCATACCATCGTGGCGTATAGCTATAGCAGATATGAGTGAGGCAGTAAAATGAACGCAGTAGAAGTATCTAATCTAAATAAAATTTACCACGAGGGTGAAACAAATGAATTTTATGCTTTAAAAAATATAAATTTAAGCATAAAGAGCGGTGATCTGGTGATATTAAAAGGAGTGAGCGGAAGTGGTAAAAGCACGTTGCTTTCACTTATTGGGGGGCTATCAAAGCCAAGTAGCGGCGAAATTTTAATAAACAGACAAAATGTTTCAAAGCTTCCTGATATCATGGCTTCAAATATCCGTCATACACAGATAGGATTTGTCTTTCAAAGTTTTAATTTACTTGAGGGACTAAGTGTTAAAGATAACGTAAAAGCCCCGCTAAGTATATTAAGTCTTAGCAAGTCACAAACTGAAGAGATGGTGCAAAAAGCTATGCAAATAGCAAATATAGCTCACAAAAAAGATCAAAATATATCAAGCCTAAGCGGAGGCGAAAAGCAAAGATGCGCTATAGCAAGAGCACTTGTTATGGAGCCAAGCATTATACTAGCCGATGAGCCGACCGCAAATTTGGATAAACAAAATTCTCTTGTTTTTATCCAGATGCTTAAGAAATTTAAAGAGTTAAAAAAGACGGTTATAGTAGCAACTCATGATATTTTATTTGATGATTTGGACTTTGTAGATGAGATCGTTGATGTTAAAAACGGTGAAATTTTATGAGTGTATTTTTATCAAATGATGTAATTGCGTTTTTGTTTGCCGAGCTTATAGTTATCGTTTTGATGGCTATCTCACAGTTTTATATCGTGCGCATTTTACGCTACTGGGACTTTAATGCAACTACAAATTTACAATACACTCTTGAAAAGTATAATTATCTTGTAAATACGATCTTGTTTTTTACTATATTTTGCAAGATTATCTTGTTTGTTTTCTTTGCTCTTTCGTTAAATAAACTCTCTTCCGTAGTGCCTGGCGCTATGTGCTCGGCAGGAGTTATCGGCTCAAACGAATACGGCAATATACTGTTTTTACTAAAACTCTTGCTTATATTTGGACTTGGACTTTGGCTTGTTGTAAACTATCTTGACTTAAAAGCGATAAATTTTCCGTTTTTAAAGCGAAAATACATCATCTTTAGCATACTGTTTTGTGCTATTTTGGGTGAATTTGTGCTTGAAATTTTGTTTTTTACAAACATACCTTTAAGTGTTCCTGTTTTTTGTTGTTCTGTTGTTTTTCAAGCTCCTAAACTACCTTTTGGCTACACTCAAGCGATGTTAGCGATGTTTTTTTATGTTATATTTGCCTCTATCGCGGTTTTAAATTTTTTAAAGCAGTCAATGGCTAGTTTTGCCTTAAATTTATTGTTTTTATTTATCGCTTATTATGCTATAACTTACTTTTTTGGGCTTTATGTCTATGAACAGCCTAATCACAAATGCCCGTATTGTATGTTAATGGGCGAGTATTATTACATTGGTTATCTTATCTGGGGTTCGCTGTTTTTGGGAATTTTTTACGGTATTACTCCTTTTTTGGTCGAGCTTATCACAGGATATGACTACACTCATTTACTTCGCCTTTCGTCGTTTTGGCTACTTATAAATGTGGCTATATGCTCGTTTTATGTTGCAAAATACTACTTTACGATCGGAGTGTTGCTATGATAAAGAAAATTTTTGCGCTCACTCTTCTTTTTTGTGTTTTTACCTTGCTTTATGTTAGTATTGACGTAAAGGAGGGTAGTGTTGTAGTCAGGCATGGAAATCTTGAGAAAAAACCACTTGAGATCGAGCTTGGAAAATACCTTTGCACAGAAAGCAAGACGCTTATCGCCGATCTTTATAATACGGCTCAAGCTGTAATGCCAAACGGTGATACTTACTTTTTTAACGATATCGGCAATTCATTTATCTGGCTTATGCGTCAGAAAAATAAAGATGACATTATGCTTTGGGTTTATTCGCAAGATAGCGAGAAGTATATCGATGCAAGAAGGGCTTGGTATTCTAGGGTTGAGATGACGCCGATGATGTTTGGATTTGGTGCGTATGAATTTAGAAGCTATGGCACGAGTGATTATTTTTTTGAAGATGTTGTGTTGTGCGCCGCACGTGGCGAAACTACGATGAACCCACTCATCTACATTCTGCTTAAAGAAAATAAAATTTAACCCCGTAATAAACTAAATTCGCCCTAGCTTATATTAAAGTAGGGCAAATTTAAAAGAGCTAGACTTTAAATTTATTTAAGTCCATTTTAAAGCTTTGGGATATGGCGTCAAGTGAGTTTGCGACCTCTAAAAGGCATTGTGCTGTGTGCTCGTTAAGTTCGGCTAATTGGACTGATTTTTTACTTTGAGCTAAAAGTTCGGTTATGTTTTCTTTACTGTGATCCGTTCTTTCTTCTATGCTTTTTGCCATCTCGATCGAGTTAGTATTTGCATTTTGAGCTTGTGCTGCGATTGCTCTTAGTTCGCTTGCATTGTTGCTTAATTTTTTAATACTTCTTGAATTCTCTTTTAAGGAGTCGTTTAGCTCATTTACTCTTGAGATAATACTTCTTGAATTTTTTGAGATGTCATCTATTTGCTGGTTTGTCTGCTCGGCAAGAGTTCGCACTTCTTCAGCAACTACAGCAAATCCTCTGCCATACTCTCCGGCTCTTGCGGCTTCGATAGCTGCGTTTAGCGCAAGAAGGTTTGTCCTGTCTGAAATTTCATTTATGATACCTAAAATTTGATCTATATTTTTACTTTCTGTAGCTACTTGCGTTGTTTTATCGGCTAGGATTTGCTCGTTTTTACTAGCGGCATTAATGTCGTCTACTACATGCTCTAGCAAATCTATAACAGTATCTAGCTTTTTATTAGAGTCGTTACTTAGCAAAACTGCGTTTTCGGTCATCTGCTTTGTTTGCACGAAATCATCATCTATGTCTTTTGTAAAGTTATGTGAACGCATAGCTTGCTCTCTTCCGTCTTGAGAGCTTTTATCAAGGTCTAGCGAGCTGTTTCTTAGTGTTAAGATTTGCGATTTTATCTCATCTGCACCATCTTGTATGCGTTTTACTATATCGGCTATTTGTTTGATAAAGATATTTATGTTGTTACTAACTTCACCTATCTCGTCGTTACTTGAGATGGGTATCCTGCTTTTTAGATCACCCTCTCCGTTTGTTAGATCTTTTGTTCTATAGGAAAGCAGCTTTAACGGGTTTATAACAACTTTTTTTATGATAAATAGCATAAAAAGTAGGGTAGCGATCAAAATAACGGTAAAAATACTTAAAAAGACCCATGTTTTATTTTGGATATATCCGTTAAATTCCTCCATCGAGTAAGACATATCAAGAACACCAAGGACATCATTTTCTTTTGAGGTAGCATGACAGGCAAGGCAGTCGTTAGTTGCTTTTAGAGGTCTTATAAGTCTTAGGTAGTGCTCATCTTTTGTTTGAACGTTTATATTTTTATCGTTTGGTGATGTAAACTGCTCGTTTATCTCCTTTTCGGTGCTAACTACTTTTTCAAGACCAAACATTTCACTAACTTCTTGTGCTCTAAAAACTCTTATATTTCTTATATTTTCTATTTTTGAGTTTGTTTCAAGAGCCTCTCTCATTGCGTCTCTGTCGCCTGTGTTCATTGCTGAGCGTAATGAGAAAAACACCGATTCGCTAATCATCTTAAGGCTTTTTAGAGCCTGTTCCTGGGTGGTTTGTTTAAATTCTTGTATGATTATCGCCTGAAGAACAACAAAACTGACCACAAGAATGGCAAGAACGCTTAATGTTAGCTTTTTAGCTATACTTAAATTTCTCATTTTAACACCTTATAATTTAATATTTAAAAATAATTGTAACTAAATTAACTTAAAATAAAACATAAAACTCATTGAGTTTAATCAATGCTTAACAAAATAAATCAGAGTATAATTATCGTAAATTTAATAAGGAGCTAAGATGGATTATTTTAAGGATTGGCAAAAATTTTCACCTAAAGGTGCTACGGTGGATTTTTTTAAAACCCAAAAAGATGATGAAAAATATATAGGTTTTGATACACGTGCTTGCGTGCCGCCAGAGCCCATGTTAAACGCGATGTTGGCTTTAAAATTTGCAGATAAAAACACTAAAATCGTAATGATAAATCACAAATTTCCAGCAGGTCTTATACCAAAGATTGAGAAAAATTTTTATGTGATTAGTGAAAATTTAGAAGGAGAGCAAGTAAAGCTTACTTTTAGTTTAAAAGATGGAGCTTCGCTTGAGGGCTTTGATTTTAACCAAACATGCCATGGATAAGAGATGCTTTTAAATACATTTGCACCACCTTTTAAGCTAGTTGGTGGTTACTTTATCGTTGGAATTTTATTTTTGATCGTTAGTATCTTTGCTTTTTTGATGGCAAATTTTGATACGCCAACAGCTTTTACTACGGCTGGATTTGTGCATATTTATTTGGTAGGTTTTGTTATGAGCATAATTATCGGTTCACTTTATCAATTAACTTCCGTGATACTTGAAAAACCGTTTTTTACCATAAATGGAGCTATTTTAAATTTAACTATTTATGTCATAGCCACGCTTTGTTTTGGTTTTGGGCTAGTGTTTGATGAAAATTCGATCACATATGTTGGCGCTTTTTTGCTATTTGCCTCGCTTATGTTTTTTTGCGTGACTTATTTTTTAAGTTTTATAAAAAACCAAAAGCGAAATTTTGCCGCAACGGCACTTTTATGTTCGTCGGTATTTTTGTTTATGGGTATCTGTCTTGGTACATGTTTGTTTTTAAGTATGTTTGGGTTTTTGAATTTTGATTTCGAACTGCTACTTAGATATCATGTTTATTTTGTGCTTGGATTTATATTTTTTATAATAGTAGGCGTAGCAAGCGTGCTTTTACCGATGTTTGCGCTTGTGCATGATTTAAAATTTATACTAAGTAGGACTTCGTTGATATTTTACGTAATGAGTGGAGTGTTGCTTTGTTTTGATATGAAATTTGCGCTTTTGTCGTTTGTTGTTGCGGCACTTTGTTTTATACTAGAGGCTCTTTTGATACTTAAAAAGCGTGTAAGAAAGGCATTTGATTATTGGAATATTAATGTTTTTATATCGCTTGTAGCATTTGTGTTCTTTTGCGCTTTCATAAATTCTACGCGGATTGATATTGCGGTATTTTTTCTATTTTTTGGATTTTTGTATGCTTTTATAGTTGCGCATTTATATAAGATCGCTCCATTTTTGATCTGGTATCATTATATAGCACCGTTTGTCGGTAAAACAAAAGTCCCTTTATTGGACGATATGGTGGTTAAAAAACCTGCATATATTGCGATATTTTTTAATGTAGCAGCTTTGGTGGCATATGTGTTTGATATCAAATATATCGCACTTGTTTGTTTGCTAATTAGTACTACTTTGGTTGCGTTTAATGTAGTGCATATTTTTAAATTTATAAAATTTGGAGTAAACCATGAAAGATAAAATTTATAAAGAGCTTTCGACGATAGTTGATCCTGAGGTCGGGTTTAACATAGTTTCTTTGGGGTTGATATACGATGTTGTGGTGGATGAGGATAAAGCAAAAGTTATAATGACGCTTTCAACTCGCTCTTGTCCTCTTCATGAGCTTATACTTGGCTGGGTAAATGACGCAGTTCTTAGAGTAGATGGTATAAAAGAGTGCGACATAGATCTTGTATGGGAGCCCGTGTGGACGATACAGATGGCTAGCGACGAGGTCAAAAAGGCTTTAGGAGCTTAAGTTATTTACGAGTGTTTACTTCTATAGGCAAACAAGTTGGCAGTTGAAAATAAAATTAACTCCCAACTTTTCAATGCAAACCTTGTGTCTAGTTAGTATTTATTTTTATAAATTTCACTGATTTTGTATATTAATAAACTGCTTTGCGTGGTTGTCGAATATCTTAATAAATATAAATTTAAATAAAACTAACCCTAGTTACTTGCTATAAGTTTTGGCTATAACTACAAACGATGATCTAAGCATAAAAACAATATAAAGTAGAATGAAGCGATATAAAATGCGATTTTAAAAAATGGCGCTTGCTTGAGTGGGCTATATGAAATTTAAAAGGAGATAAACCCCTTTTAAATTTATTAAGAAGAATTTTATGTGTTTTTTAGTCCATTTGATGACGCATATATGATGGAACGTCAAGTTGCGCCATGTAGTCTTCGCTATTGTATCCGCCGCTTACTTTTTGAAGTCTTAGGATCCTCTCCTTTTTTATGGCTTCATTTAGGCTTTCGACTTCCTTTTTTTCTTCTATCTCTTCTTTGGCTGACTGAAAGCCTGTTGCAACTATTGTAACTTGGACTTTATTGTTTGCCGCATCTTCGTCAGTTGTAGTACCAAATACGATATCGGCATCTTCATCAGCCGCATCTTGTATGATAGCCATAGCTTCATGAATGTCGCTTAGAGGGCAAGTAGGATTGATCCTAAAGTGCACTAGAACACCCATGGCGCCGTTTATACTCATATTGTCAAGAAGAGGTGATTGGATAGCGTTTTTCATAGCCTCTTGAGCAGCATCTTCGCCCTCTGCCTCGCCTACGCCCATTAGCGCCATACCTCTATGGCTCATAACAGTTCTAACATCGGCAAAGTCAAGGTTGATATCGCTTTTGCCTGAGTCTAGGACTATGGTACTCATGCCACTAACGGCACGTGCTAACACGTTATCAACTATTTCAAAGCTTTCTTTTATGCCAGCTTTTTTATCTATCAAAGTTAGAAGTTTATCATTAGGTATAACAACTATCGAGTCGCTTTCTTTACGAAGTTCACTTAGTCCTATTTCGGCTAGTTTGCGACGCTTTTTGCCCTCAAACATAAAAGGTATAGTGACCACTGCTACCGTTAGAGCACCAACTTCTTTTGCGGCCTGTGCTACAATAGGAGCGGCTCCGGTTCCTGTACCGCCACCAAGACCAGAAGCAATAAAGACGATATCTGAAGTTTCAAGTGCGCTTTTTATCTCGTCGTAGCTCTCTTGAGCGGCTTCTTTGCCAACCTCAGGTCTCATGCCGGCTCCTAGCCCTTTTGTTTTTTTCTCGCCAAGCTGGATTGTAGTGTGTGCAGGAGAATTTTCAAGTGCTTGAGCGTCCGTATTTGCCACTATCAAATCAATATTTAAAGCGCTATTTTCTCTTATCATATGATTTATCATATTTCCGCCGCCGCCGCCTACACCTATAACTTTTATCTTAGCGCCATATATGCTTTTATTTTCTTCTACTGTAAAGCTGCTCATTTTAGAAATTCTCCTTAAAATAATTGTGTAAGTCGTTGCCAAAATTTGGTAAAGATATTTGGCTGTTTATCTTGTTTGCTTATATCAGCAATATTAGCAAGTTCGTTTTTAACAACTCTTTGCTCCAAATCCTTTTGTTCATTGCCGATTATTTCCACACCTTCATCTTCAAACGGATTAAAAGTTTTATTTCTTAAATTTATATCTTCTTTTACGTTTTCTTCTTCAAAAATTTTATTAAAGCTATTTTTTGGTTTTGAGATAATTTCCCCGTGGTATCTCATGCGCTTTTCAGAGTCTATCTCGTATGATGTAAATTCGCCAGCTCCATACATACAAAGACCTATAGCGCAAGAGTTGGCAGGCTCTCTAAGTATCTCATAGAGTCCTTCAGTCTCTTTTGGTTTTGCTATGCGAACAGGCATTTTGTCAAATATAGCAGACGCAAGATCTCTTAATCCTTCAAGTTTTGTCATACCGCCGGTGATAACTACTCCAGCACCTATAAGATCTTTATAGCCACTATCTTCTAAAATTTTAGCAAGTATCATAAGTGTCTCTTCGGCTCTTGCATAAATTACGTTTGATATGATATCAAGTGAAACCTCGTGAGTTTTACTTTCATCTCCAAGAATAGGAAGCTCGATAAGGTCTACGGATTTATTTATCAATGCGCCGTAATTTATCTTTATCTCCTCGGCTTTTGGTAAAGGAGTATGTAGCGCCATAGATAGGTCGTTTGTTATATTTGCTGAGCCCACACCTAAAAATTCATTATATCTAATAGAATTTCCAGAGTGAATAACCATGTTGCAAGTGGCACCACCCATGTCGATAAGCACCACCCCGAGCTCTTTTTCATCTTCGGTAAGTGTTGCAATGGCTGAAGCGTATCCTGATAAGACGATATTATCTATTTGAATTCCTGCAGAGCTGATTGCTTTTCTTAGGTTGCTTAGTGCTGATTTTTGCACGGTTACGATATGTGTTTGAGCTTCAAGTCTAGTTCCGTTCATACCTATTGGGTCTTCAATATGCTCTTGTCCGTCTACTTTAAAATTATAAGGCAAGACATGGAGTTTTTCGTATTCACTAGGTATATTTGCCGTATGGTCAGCCATTTGCATGGCTCTTTCTATCTCTCGTATGCCTATTTCATGATTTGGTACATTTACCACACCGCTACTATCTACGCTTTTAGTGTATGCACCAGATAGTGAAACTATAACTTTTTCATACTGTGTGCCGGCTACTCTTTGTGCTTCTTGAAGTGCATTTTTTATTGATTTTGATGCAAGTTCTATATTTGTAATGACGCCTTTTTTGATACCTTGTGTCTTTTCTGTGCCTATGCCTATAACCCGAATTCCGTTTTCATCATGCTGAGCTATAACAGCACATATCTGAAACGAGCCGACATCTATACCTAAAATTCTAGTACTCAAAACAATTACCTTTTGATGTATTCTTTAACTACATAACGCTTTTGCAGTTCGTTTGTCAAATCTTGCATAAGCTCACTATTTTTAAGATTCGCAATATTTTGTTCAACAAGCTGTTTGTAGTTGTTATTTATATCGTTAGTAAGCAACTTTTGTTCCAAAATCTCGTAAATAACAGCTTTATCATCTAATACAATGTAGCCTTTTTTGTTTGGCGACTCTAACAGTTGACTAACAAAAGCTTGTGCTTCATGTATCTCTAAACCATCTATAGTTTGGTTTAAATCTCTGCTAATAAAGCCAATATCTTTGCCTTTGAAATTTGCTAATGCTGCTTTTGTTTTGCTCTCAAGTATCTCTTTTGATTTGTCAAATTTATAAATTTCTAGCACTTGCTCTCTAGCTGCTTCAAAGCTCATAGGTTGAGGAGGCGTGATGCTTTTGATCTTTGTTATAAGGTAGCCGTTTTGATAGATAAAAGGCTTGATTGTCTCGCCAAGATTTGCCTCTTTGATCTCTTGCATATCAAAAGTTGCGTTATTTTCAGTTACATATATCTCGCTGTCTGTTGAAATTTCACCTTTTTTTACGGCAATGTATTTTTCTAGCGCTTGTGTTTTGTTTTTTTCTAGGCTGTAGTCTTTCAAAACTTGCTCTTTTGCATTTTCAAAAGCGATGATTTTGTCATCACTATCTTTGTATTTATCTTTGTTATCGTTATAGTAAGCTGTTAGTTCTGTTGCATTTACATCAATGTCATTTGACTCGATATATAGAGTTTGTAAGCCGTAAAGAGTGTCGGTCATATAGTTGTTTTTGTTATTTTCCCACAGTTGTTTTAGCTCATTTTCATTGACTGTGATTTCATTTTTGTCAGATTTGATTATCTCAACGGCAACTCTGTCTTGCATAAAAAACGCTGCATTCATAAGTTCGATATCTTTTTGTGTTGCTGTTGTTTTTAGTATGAAATTTATCTTATCCATTAGTATTTGGCGTTTTAAATTCTTTTCATAGTCGTTTGGATTAATCCTTGCACGCCTTAATACATCGTAGTATAAATTTTTATTAAATGCTCCGTCTGTTTGAAAAGATGGATCAGCAACGATGTATTTTAAAACATTTTCATCGCTAACACTAAGGCCAATATCATCGGCAAAATTTAGTAGCAAGTTATCTTGTATGACAGCTTGCATAGCTATATTTTCAAGACCTATCTCTTCGGCTTTTTCTTGAGTAAATTGACCGTCAAATATGTTGCTGTAATAGTTATAAATTTGATTATACTTTTGTTGAAGTTCTTGAACGCTAATGTTTCTATGGCCAACGGTTGCCACTGATGTCGCTCTGTTGTTGTTTAGGTCGTAAGCACCCCAGCCTACAAAGCCTGCTCCGACAAAAGCGATAACGCTTATCCATATTGTTACAACTAAATATTTTTTATTTTTTTGCATCCAAGTTATCATGAATTTTAATCCTTTTTAATCACTAACGAAAATTATGTGCTATTTTACTAAAAATAGTCTTAAGTAACCTTAAAAACGAGCTTTTAATGCGGTTTATATTGCCAAAAATTACTAACATTTTCAAAGAGTGTTAGTATAATTCGTTTGAAAATTTTTCGTAGTAATTTGACAAATATAAAAGTTTGCAGCTATTTTCTAGTATCGCTATTTCTTTTGCTAGCTGCTGTGGTGTGCGACTAAAAGCGTAAATTCCATATCCTTTTATAACTACGATGTTTGTATTTTTTTCAAGCATGTAACGATAAATTTCGGTTTCTGCTCGTTCATACCAGTCTTCAAATTGCTTTGGCGCATAAACATGAATTTGATGAAATTTCATATACCCAAAATAGTCTTTTGGCTCGATTTTGTCATGTTTCATGGCATAGGCTGTTGTGTAAGGAGGCATAGCGTAGCATATAAATTTTGCTTCGTTTATGTTTTTATATATGTTTAGATGTATATATGCATCCATGCTTGCTTCATTCCAACGATAGTCCTTCTTTGAAAATAGTAGCGTCAAATCACTATCTTTAATGTCGTCAAATATTGCATTTTGTTTATTGATAAGAAATTGATTTCTCTCTACTCTTGCCGAGATAGAGCCATGAAAAACGCCTAGGAAATTTTTTCTAAACATCGAAAGTGAAATCTTTTTTAGCTCATTTATGGAGTGCTGGAGTTCCATTTTTATCCTTTTTTGGCTTAATTATAATAAAACTACATAAAATTTTACATAAAATTACTTTTTAAGTAAAGATTAGATAAATTTATAATTAAATTTAAAGGAAGAAAATATTTTGCAAAGCCCACATGTTAGCGTTTTACTAGGAGAAGTTTTGGATGTTTTTAAGGATACTAAAGGTAATTTTATAGATTGCACTTTAGGATATGGAGGACATTCGTCGGCACTACTAAAAGCAAATTCAAATTTAAACCTTATAGCTTGCGATAGAGATGATGAGGCGATAGAATTTTCCAAAAAAAAACTATCTGAATTTGGTGAGCGAGTTAGAATTTATAAGAGTAAATTTTCTGAATTAATTCAAATTCTTGATCAAAATGACAAAAAAAATGTTAAAGGACTGCTTGCTGATATAGGAGTTAGCTCTCTTCAGCTTGATAAAAACGATCGAGGCTTTAGTATAAATTCCGACACTCTTGATATGCGCATGAATCAATCTGACGGACTAAGTGCATATGATGTTATAAATAGTTATGATAAAGAAAAACTAGCTGAAATTTTATACAAATACGCAGAGCTTACAAATGCAAATTTTATAGCCCAAAAAATCATTGAAGCTAGAAAAACAAAAGCCATAACAAGCGCAAAAGAGTTGGCCGGTATAGTTGGCACAAGACCGATAAAAGGAAGAAGCGTAAGCCCTGCTATACTTGTTTGTCAAGCAATTAGGATAGAGGTAAATAACGAGCTAGGTGAGCTTGAAATGCTTCTTGAAAGCATTAAAAACGCTAAGTTTAATGGTTGCAAAGTAGCGATAATTAGCTTTCATTCTCTTGAAGATAGGATTGTAAAAAATACATTTAAAGAGTGGGCAAAGGAGTGCATATGTCCATCTTTTGCTATAAGATGTGAGTGTGGGGGCAACCATGCTTTGGGTAAAATTTTAACCAAAAAAGCCATAACGCCAAGCAAGGAAGAGATAGCTGTTAATTCTCGTAGTAGTTGTGCTAAAATGCGTGTTTTTGAGTTTAAAGGGTAGATAATGGATGAAAAAGTAGAACTACTTGAGCTTCATGACGAAGAGCAAAAGCACGAACAAAATTTAAGCTTTAAAACACTAGTAATGGTCTATCTTGCGATGTTTGTTGCACTTGGATTGTTGTTACCTAAAATTTATATAGCAAATCAAATTTATTATTTGAGTCGCGATATAGCCGAGATAAGCGGAAAACGCGATGTTTTATTAGAAGAGTATAAGGCTTTAAATACCAGGCTTGAAAACCTTCGCTACAAAAATCAAATTCTAAACCCACTGCAAGATCCGCAATGGAAGTAGTTATTCGGCGCTTTCCTTTTGTAAGATAAGTTTTTCAAGAACGTATTGCTCAAGCTCTTTTTTAGGTATGTCATTTTTTATCGCTTCGTTATAAATTTCTTCTACTTTTGTTGAGTATTTCTCATAAGTAAAGTATGGAAAATGCACCGCCCAAGCTTTTTTGATAAGTTCGCGGCTTTTTTCTTTTCTCGCCCAAACCTTAAACATATCAAAACCTATAAAAACAACGGATGTAACCGCAACGGTAACTAAAATAGAAATATGCGTATCGATATTTGATAAAAAATGATGGGTTAACACAAGTAATGGGAAAAGAAACAATATGCATATGAGTGCATAAATTTTATATGTTTTAGAGTGTCTGAATTTGAAATTTAGTTTTGCGCCGTCTACTAACATGCCTTCGTTAAAAAGGCAGTTTGCTTCAAGTAAATCCCTAAAAAGAACTGGTTGTTTTGATACGACAAAGATGCTATCTAGTATGTATTTTTTTAAATTTTCTTTCATTTTGTTCCAATATTTTATTAAAATTTAACGCAATTATATCAAAAAACCCTAAAATGGAGTAAAATTTGCTACAATTTTACTAAAATTTAAAGGAGCAAAGATGGCGGGAAGTAACATGGAAATAGTTTTTTTAAATGGAGAATTTTGCAAAGCATCGGAAGCTAAAGTAAGTGCTTTTGACAGAGGTTTTGTCTTTGGAGACGGGATTTACGAGGTAGTTCCTGTTATAAAT
This sequence comes from Campylobacter sp. RM9328, assembly GCF_012978615.1. Lineage (NCBI taxonomy): Bacteria > Pseudomonadati > Campylobacterota > Epsilonproteobacteria > Campylobacterales > Campylobacteraceae > Campylobacter > Campylobacter sp. RM9328. Next base: position 65,746 of record NZ_LIWF01000004.1, read on the forward strand.
TCTCGTCTTGTTGATAGAGAGGATTTCTGGCTTAGGTTCGAACGAAGCCTTAAAGAGATAGAGCTAAAACTTCCTTATAATAAGGAAAAATTTGAAGAAATTTTATATGAAATAATCACAAAAAACAACCTAAAAGAGGGCGGTGTATATATGCAGATTACGCGTGGCGCCGCTCCTAGGGATTTTTATTTTATCGAGAATTTAACTCCAAGTGTGTTTGTTTTTTGCTATGAAGCAGAAATTTTAAGTAATCCGCTAGCAACAACAGGCATAGAAGTAGCAAGTGTAGATGACATACGTTGGAAACGACGCGACATCAAGTCTATATCGCTTTTGGCTCAGTGCTATGCGAAAAATGAAGCCCATAAAAAGGGCGCACATGAGGGATTTATGGTTGAAGATGGCTTCGTGACAGAGGGTTGTAGTTCAAGTGCATTTATCATAAAAGATGGTGTTTTAATAACAAAACCACTTTCAAATGAAATTTTGCCAGGAATTCGCCGTAAGCGTCTTTTGAGATTAGCCGATCAGGCAGGATTAAAAGTTGAGCAGAGAAAATTTAGCATGAGTGAAGTTTATGAGGCGGACGAGGTGTTTATATCGGCTGCTACGCTTATATTACTTCCTGTGATAAAGGCTGACGGAAGAGCTATAAACGGCGGAAAGATAGGTAAATTTTCAATGGCTTTAAGAGAACTTTATGTGCAGGAATTTTTAAAAGAGGCGCTTAAATAAAGTGGAAAAAATCCTAATCAGCGCTTGCCTGCTTGGGCAAAATTGCAAATACGACGGCACAAATAATAGTAGTGATGCTTTAAATTTAAAATTAGCAAAACTTGCACAAAAATACGAGCTTATAAAAATTTGTCCCGAAGAGCTTGGAGGACTTAAAACTCCGCGTGAGGCGGCTGAAATTTTAAACGATAGAGTTGTGACTAAATTTTCTGGCTTAGATGTTACGGATGAGTTTATTTTTGGTGCTAGAGTTTGTTTAGACTTGGCTAGGTTAAACGAATGTAAGATCGCCGTATTAAAAGCAAGAAGCCCAAGTTGTAGGAGTGATGAAATTTATGATGGAAATTTTACAAAAACCTTGATAAAAGGCGATGGCGTATGCGCAAAAGAGCTTAAAAGTGGCGGTATCAAAATATATAGCGAAGAAAATTTTGATCAGCTTTTAGATGATTAGATCGTTTAAAATCTGCTATAAAATCAGGTGGAATTTTTATAATTTTTGTTAAAATCTCGGCTCAATCTATAATGTAAGGAAAATTTTTGAAAAATAAAATTTTATCGGTTTTTTTTCTTTTGTTTTTACTTGGTTGTTCTCAAAAAGTGCCTCAAGTTAGTTTAGACCAAACTTTTAAAGGTCGTATCACGCTTTTGGATTTTGAATTACCTCAAGATGCAAATTTTCTTCCACAGAGCATGCTTAGCGCTAGTTTTAGTGGTGACGATCTTTTGAAAAATCGCTTTAGTGTCTATGATATAAATGTTAAAAATGTAAAACAGGATGAGGCGTTTTGGGCATTTAACACATATAAATTTTCAGAGAAAAAAAGCTATTTTGGATCAAATTTTAGACCGGTAAAAAAGGCTTGGTTTGACAAGCAAAGACAAAATGCAAATTTTAATGAATTTGGCAAATTATCAGCACATGCCATAACTACCGCAAATACTGCTCTAAGAAATTTCCCAAGCAGCGACCCTCTTTTTTACAACCCACAACTTCCGGGAGAAGGTTATCCTTTTGACTATGCTCAGTCTTCTACCTTAAGCATAGCTCATCCACTTTTTGTATCGCATTTTTCACTTGATAAAGCTTGGGTATTCGTTAAGGATGATACGGTTTGGGGCTGGATAAAGTCAGAAGATATAAAAATTTTAACCAAACAAGAAAGCAGTAAGTATAAAAAGCAAAATTTCTTAGCTGTAAAGATAGATAATACGCCTGTTTATGACCTAGAGGGCGGGTTTTTATTTTATGCAAGAGTAGGGGTGCTGCTTGGTTTCAACGCCGAGGATAAAGAGAATTTTTATGGAGAAGTGATAACAAGAGCAGGGGTTAGAAAATATAAAATTTCAAAGCATGTTTCCGGTAAATTTCCCCTTGCTTTTGATGATGAAAATATAAGAATTTTATCCCAGTCTCTACTAAATCAGCCTTATGGCTGGGGTGGGGTAAACAACCTTCGCGACTGCTCATTATTTTTAAAAGATCTCATGAGTAGCTTTGGCTTTTGGCTTCCTAGAAATTCTGGCGCGCAGGCTAAAATGGGAAAAAAGATAGAGCTGCAAAATTTAAATGCTAAAGAAAAGATCAAGCTCATAAAAGAGCAGGGCGTGCCGTATATGACACTTTTTCATCTTCCAGGTCACATTATGCTTTATGTGGGAACTAGCAACGAAGGAGTGCTTGCTTTGCATGATGCGTGGGGTGTTAGGACAAAAGATAACGGACGTGCTCTTATGGGCGGCGTGGTGCTAACAACGCTTGAGATAGGCAAAGGTAGAGGTGATATAGATGATAAGAATTTGCTACTTTCAAAGGTGATTTCTATGAATATCTTGCAAACCCCAAGTGGCAAAAAACCTGAAATTTTGCCTTTAAATTCCAAAATAGATATGAAAGAAAAGATATCAAAACTACAAGATGCTTATGGGGTTAGGATCGAGGATAATTTAGTTTATTTTAGCGATGAAAGTCATATAGTGTTTAATGATTTTATAAAAAAAGACTCCGAGTGTAGTGTTGGCGCTGATGTGCAAGATATGAACGCTTTGCCGTATGCCGCTCTTATGCCCTTAAATGCGCCCTTAAACGATAGTGGACGATGTAGGAACTACGAGCTTTTGGGTAAAATTTACGGAGATAACAAAGAGGCTGTAAGAGAAAATTTAACAGACGTTGTGTGGCTTAAGGATTTTTTAGGTTTAAAGCTAAAATTTAACTCAAAAAACGGTGCAGCTAAGGCTTTAAATGCCGTTAGTCAGGAGCTAAACGAGCTTGTTAAACAAGACCCGTCTTTGCTTGAGTTTCTAAAAGATCCCGCTGGGACTTTTAATTGGCGTGTTATAGCTGGCACAAATAGACCGAGTGCACATAGTTACGGTATCGCAATAGATGTAAATGTTAAACAAAGCCACTACTGGCGCTGGCATAAAGTGTATAAAAATCAAATTCCAGAAGCTATAGTTCATACCTTTGAGAAGCATAAATTTATCTGGGGCGGTAGATGGGAACATTTTGACACTATACACTTTGAGTATCGTCCGGAGATGTTTTGATAGATGTTAGAGCAAATTTTAAAACTGCTTGAAAACTCAAATATCTTTTTAACAGGAGGCGGAGGGGTTGGCAAGAGCTACCTTACGCAAGCTGTTATCAAGCACTACCGAAGCAACCTTAAAAATGTCGTCATACTAGGCTCAACGGGCATAAGCGCCGTCGGGATCGGTGGTGTGAGTGTGCATAGTTTTTTTAAATTTGGAATTTGTAAAAACTATGAAGAGTTAAGGCTTCTTGATAGGCGTCAAAAGAGTAAATTAAACTCATTAAGAGCCATGCTTGATAGTTGTGATTTGCTTGTGATCGATGAAATTTCAATGATAAGCTCTGATCTTATGGAGATGATAAGGTATCGCTTGCAAGCTTCTAAATTTAACGGGAGGTTACTTTTTGTTGGTGACTTTTATCAACTTCCGCCTGTGCAAAAAGAGCAAGGCAAAAATGACCTTTTTAGCTTTACATACGCTTTTAGTTCGCATGCATGGAGTGAATTTAAACTAAAAAACATTGAGCTTCTCATTTCAAAACGCACACAGGATTTACAATTTTACAAAATTTTATCTCATCTTAGAGTTGGCGAGCTAAATGATGAAGTTATAGACTATATAAATTCGCTTAGAAGCGATAAATTTGAGATAAATGACGATATGAGTGTGCTTTACGGCACTAACCGCGAAGCTGATGTCTTAAATGAAAGATGCTTAAAAGAGCTACAAACTCCGCTTGAAGTTTGCACGGCGGATATTAAAATTTTTGATGAAAAGCTACATGAAAAAACTCTTGAAAGTTGGATAAACGCACTAAATTCTCCATTAAATTTAAACATGAAAATCGGAGCAAAGATAATATTTACCACAAATAAATGGGGCGAGTATTATAACGGAGAACAGGGCAAAATCGTTCAGATTTTAAAAGAAAATGGCGAATACTCCGGTGTTATTGTCCAAAAAAACGACGGCGAGATAATAGAAGTAGTCAAAAATTCCTTTGAGCTTAGTGAATTTGTTTCAGAAGACGGCGAGATAGCACAAAAAAGCATGGCTAGTTTTTTACAGTTTCCATTTAAGCTAGCTTATGCGCTAACGATACACAAATCACAAGGCATGAGCATAAATTTTTTAATGTGCAACCTTAATCAAATTTTTGCTAACGGTCAGCTTTATGTTGCGCTTTCTCGTGCTAAAAATCCAAAAAATTTAAAGCTTTTTTATGATAGAGGGGTTGATTTTAGGCAGTATTTAAGAAAAGTCGTTAAAATTGACAATGAAGTTAAAAAATTTTATAGTGAAAATATTTTTGAGAACATTAAGGAGATAGAGATATGAAGGAGCTGTTTTTGATTATGATTTTTTCGGCATTTGCCTTTTGTGATGTTTTAAGGGTAAGCGACTTTCAAACTGACATTTACTCAAAATCCGGAGTAAATATAACTAAAAAAATAAACTTAAATTTAGAAGTGGTTGGGCGCGATATGAATGACAATGAGTCTTATGTGCTTGACGCTTTAAATATCATAATCGGAAGCTTTTATGTTGAAGATATCTTAACTTCAATGGGAAAAGAAAAATTTAAAGAGACTTTTATCAAATACGCCGCTAAAAAACATACTCTTGATATTGATGATGTGCTTATTTTAAATATCAAAGTTATAAACAACCTAGAACTTAACGAGATCATAAATGCTATAAAATCACAAAATTTATGTCAAAGTCCACTGCCTCAAGATGCCCTTGAGAATAGACGAAAGAAAACAAACGAGATCGTTATAGCGCCTGACTCAAATACAATAAACCAACGACCGATCGACTTAAATAGCATTCAAGGTTTTGGCAAGGATTTTGAGTAATTTTATCAAATTTATTGGTTGATTATATCGTATCCTTGCGGTATAACCGGTGTTAAAATTTCCTCTGAAATTTGTTTGTTTGCGACTTGATTTTTTAATGTGATTTTTATTTTATTATCAAGTCTGTCTTTATAGTCAATCATCGTTGGAAGATCGTTTTTGACGGTGATAAAATACTCCACACCGTCATAAATGGCCTTATAAAGTGTTGGTTGGATTTGCATTGCATGGGTTAAAATTTGAGTTAAATTCGGAGTTTCGTCAAGTCTTGAAATAATGGCTTGTTCTAACTCGTCCTCTACGATAACAACTCGTTGCTTGTCAAAATATATCTTTTTTGGTGTGGGTGACTCATATATCCAAAGCGCGACATTATCATTTCTCGCATAAAATTTACCGCTATAAGATATGCTTTGGTTTTGACTGTTTACCGTTTGCGCAAAGTCGCTTTGTAGACTTTTGAAATTTAACCCCGCACAAAAACCAGGCAATGCTAGTAAAAAAACAATTAGAATTTTTCTCATCTACTCCCCTTTTTTTACGCTATTCTAGCCCAGTTTAAATAAATAAATAGTAAAACTATGATAGAATGAGAACTTTTAAAATTTAAGGAAGGCACAAGTATGGTTTCAGCGGTATTTAGAAAAATTTTTGGAACAAAAAATGACCGAGAGATAAAACAATACGCAAAAAGAGTAAAATTTATAAATGCGCTTGAAGACAAATATCAGGCAATGAGCGACGACGAGCTTAAGGCTGCTTTTGAAGCTTTAAGAGTGCAAGTCAAGGAGCAAAAAGTAAGTCTTGACGATATTTTAAACGATGTCTTTGCCATCGTTAGGGAGGCTAGTAAGAGAACGCTTGGCATGCGTCATTTTGATGTTCAGCTTATCGGCGGCATGGTGCTTCATGAGGGCAGGATCGCCGAGATGAAAACAGGTGAAGGTAAAACATTGGTTGCTACTCTTCCTGTTGTTTTAAACGCGATGAGCGGTAAAGGCGTGCATGTAGTTACAGTCAATGACTATTTGGCAAAACGTGACGCAACTCAGATGGGCGAGCTTTATAAATTTTTAGGCTTTAGCGTAGACGTTATACTAAGTGGAGTTTATGATGATAGTGTAAGACAGGCTGCATATAATGCCGATATAACTTACGGAACAAACTCTGAATTTGGCTTTGACTATCTTAGGGACAATATGAAATTTGACGCAAAAGATAAAGTTCAAAGAGAGCATAACTTTGTTATAGTGGACGAAGTGGATAGTATCTTGATAGATGAGGCAAGAACTCCGCTTATCATCTCAGGACCTACTAATCGCACTCTTGACGGCTACATAAAGGCGAATGAGGTAGCTCAAAAGCTAACTCGCGGGGAAGCTGCAGACCCTAATATCCCAAATTCAAAGCCTAGCGGCGACTTTGTCGTAGATGAGAAAAACCGCACGATAATGATAACCGAAGAGGGTATAAATAAAGCAGAAAAGTTATTTGGTGTTGAGAATTTATACAACCTAGAAAACGCCATCCTTAGCCATCATTTGGATCAGGCATTAAAGGCACATAACCTTTTTGAGAAAGATGTTCATTATGTGGTGCGAGATAACGAGATAGTTATCGTTGATGAATTTACGGGCAGACTAAGTGAAGGCAGACGCTTTAGCGAAGGGCTTCATCAAGCTCTTGAAGCTAAAGAGAAGGTAAAAATTCAAGAAGAGAGTCAAACTCTAGCCGATACAACCTATCAAAACTACTTTAGGATGTATGACAAACTAGCAGGCATGACGGGAACTGCGCAAACAGAAGCTACGGAGTTTTCTCAAATTTATAAGCTAGATGTTATTAGTATACCTACAAATGTTGCGGTTAAAAGAATTGACGGCAACGACCTGATCTATAAAACTCAAGAAGAAAAATTTAAGGCAGTTATTGAAGAGATAAAAAAGGCTCACGACAAAGGTCAGCCGGTACTTGTCGGTACTGCAAGTATCGAGCGTAGCGAAAAGCTACACGAGATGCTTGTAAAGGCTAAAATTCCTCACTCTGTGTTAAATGCTAAAAATCACGAAAAAGAGGCGCAGATTATCGCTGAAGCCGGCGCAAAAGGTGCAGTAACTATAGCTACAAATATGGCTGGTCGTGGTGTTGATATAAGAATAAATGATGAAGTTAGAAGTCTTGGTGGACTTTATATAATCGGCACTGAAAGACACGAAAGCCGCAGGATAGACAACCAATTGCGCGGGCGTGCAGGACGTCAAGGTGACCCTGGTCAGAGTAGGTTTTACTTAAGCCTTGAAGATAACTTGCTTAGAATTTTTGGCTCTGATAGGATAAAGGCGATAATGGATCGTCTTGGTATAGAAGAGGGCGAAAGCATAGAGAGCCGAATGGTAACAAGAGCCGTAGAAAACGCACAAAAAAAGGTTGAAAGTCTACACTTTGAAGCTAGAAAGCATCTTCTTGAGTATGACGATGTGGCAAATGAGCAAAGAAAGACGATATATAACTACCGTAATGAGCTACTTGATAAAGAATTTGACATGAGCGAGAAGATACTGCAAAACAGACAAGAGTATGTTGCAAGCATGCTTGAAAATGCGGAAATCTTCCATGGTGGTCTTAAAGATGATTATGATATCGCAAATTTATGCAAGATCATAGCAAACGACTGTGGTGAGCTGATAGATGAAAGCGGCCTTGCTGGACTTGAATATGATGAAATTTTGCAAAAAGCAACTCAAATTTTAACCGATAGATACGAAGAGCGCATGAGCGTGCTTCAAAGCGAGCAAAAGCATGATATAGAAAAGGTTCTTTACTTGCAAGTGCTTGATAATGCGTGGAGAGAGCATTTGTATCAAATGGATATATTAAAAACAGGTATCGGACTTCGCGGATATAACCAAAAAGACCCTCTAACTGAGTATAAAAAAGAGAGTTACAATCTTTTCATGGAGCTTGTTGTTCGTTTAAAGACCGAAAGTATAAAAATGCTTCAGAACTTGCGCCTAAGAAATCGTGACGAAGAAGAAGAGCAGGCTGCAGCTATGCGTGAACGTATGCAGCAAGATCAAGATAGAAGCTTAAATTTCAACCAAGATCAAGCTCAAACATCTACTAAAAAAATACCTCGCAACTCACCGTGCCCTTGCGGAAGCGGTAAAAAATACAAAGAGTGTTGCGGCAAAAGCGGTCCTAAAAAGGGCATTTTCGCTTAAATTTATCCTCAAAATAAGCCTTGTGGTTTATCCATAAGGCTTTGCTAATACTAAAAGGAAATCAATGACAAGTCTTCCTAAATACTTGCTTTTTAAATACCTTAGATTTGACAAATCACAGCCATTTATAACCCTAAGTGCGGTTCTTGCCTTCTTGGGAGTTAGTATCGGACTTATGGTACTTATAGTTGCCATGGCGATAATGAACGGTTTTGATAAAGAATTTGAGCGTAAGCTTTTTACTATGAACTATCCAATAACGATAATGAGTGCTTTTAAAGCTGATATAGACGACACTTTAACTTCACAGCTTAAAGAAAAATTTCCGGAGCTAAAATTTAGTCCGTTTATAAGCTCTCAAGTCATCTATCGCGGGTCAAATTCTTTAGAGGGCGGCATACTTTTTGGGGTAAATTCAGCTGATGAAAAGCAAATTAATTCGATTGTAAATGAAGGACTGAAAGAAAAAGAGCTTAATGGATATGATATCTTGATCGGCAAAGGGATAAAAGACCAGTTTAGGCTAAATGAAAACGACAAGATAACGCTCATATTTACAAAGGCGGATCCTGGAGGATTTTCGCTTATACCAAAAATGAAAAGGTTTGATGTTGCTTCTAGTTTTGAGTCAGGACTTGTAGCTTACGATAAAGCTTATGCATACACGTCAGCCGAGGCTTTGCGTAAAATTTTAGAGTATCCTGACGGCGTTTATGATGGGGTGCATGTGTATTCTTTGAAGCCATTTGATGATATAAAGCGCATACAAGAGGCACTTCCTGTTGGGCTAAAAGCGATAGGCTGGTGGCAACAAAACGGAAATTTCTTCTCTGCTTTGGCGCTTGAAAAACGTGCTCTTTTTATAGTCTTGATGCTTATTATACTTGTTGCTTCACTAAACATCGTAAGCTCTCTTTTAATGACTGTTATGAATCGTCGCCAAGAGATAGCGCTTTTGTTGGCGCTTGGAGCTAGTAAAAATGAGATAAAAAAGAGTTTTTTTTACCAAGGTTTGGTTATCGGTGGTGGTGGGATAGTTTTTGGTCTTATTTTGGGGCTTTTTGGAATTTGGCTACTTGGAAATTTCAACATTATAAATTTACCGGCAGATGTTTATGGTAGCTCAAAACTTCCTATGGAGCTTTCGCTTTTTGATTTTGGTATGATTATCGTTGGAGCGATCATTATAGTAGCGATCTCATCGTATTATCCGGCTAAAAAAGCCACCCAGATAGACGTTTTACAAACTCTTAGAAACGAGTAAATTTAAGATAGCCATGCTTGTGCTATCTTAAATTCTTGCCGCATCTTTATCTATCTTGCACAAAAGAGCCTCATGCACTAAAGTCCTAGCAACGGCTCTTTCTTCTCTTACTAAATGAAAGTTGTTACCAAGGTCCGAAAATAGATCCTTTTCGTCATGTCCGTTAAATCTTATGACGGTTTGTATGGTTGGATTATAGTTTTTGATATTTTGCGCGATAAGCTCAAGTCGTTGTTCGTTGCTAACAGTTATGATAACCGCAGCCGCACTGCTGATACAAGCGTTGTCATAAGTTTGCTTTTTTAAGACGTTTCCTAAAAATACATTTTCACCGCGACTTCTACCAAGCTCAACCAAGCTTAGATCGCTCTCAAGCGCAAGGTGGAGAATTTTTTGCTCTTTTAAGCGCAAAACAACCTCTTGTCCAAGTCTTCCATATCCAAAGATAACTATATGGTTTTTGATCTTTTGTGGTTTTATCATCTCGTTTGGCTCTACTGCAACCTCTTTTTGCACTAAATTTGCTAGGCGATTTAAATTTTTAAGGATAAAAGGCGTGACAAACATCGAAACCACGGCAACGGCTATGAAAATTTGAGCTGTTTGGTTTGAGATCAAACCTCTTGAACTCATAAGTCCAAAGACAGCGAGTGCAAATTCGCCTATCTGACATAAGCTAAGGGCTGTTTTTATAGCAACTCTTCGCTTTGCATAAAGTAAGAGCATGCCAAAAACGACAAGGGCTTTTATGAACATGGTTGCTATAATTAAGAATGCTATAATAAATATATTATCAAATACAATACTAAAATTTATCTGCATACCGACAGTTATAAAAAACAGTCCAAGAAGTAGGTCTCTAAATGGTATGAGGTCTGATTCTATCTGGTGCTTATACTGCGTTTCAGCCATCATCATGCCAGCTAAAAATGCTCCAAGCGAGTAAGAAAATCCAAACGAATAAGCAAGCTCGCTAGAGCCGATAACTAAAAGCAGTATCATGGCGATAAAAATTTCTTGCGAATTTGTTTGCACGACTTTATAAAATATCCAGTTTATAGTGTATTTGCCTATTAAATAGATCGTTATGATAAGTATTATCGCACTAATAAATGTTTGAATTAAAAGCTCGTCAATAGAGCTGTTTGCCGAGCTAAATATATCAATCATAAGCAAAATAGGGATAACTGCTATATCTTGAAATAGTAAAATTCCAAGAGCTTTTCTTCCGTAAATTTGAGATATATCGCCAGTGTCATTTAGGGTTTTTAATACTATCGCAGTTGATGAAAGTGCAAGGGCTAGACCGATGATGATAGCGCTCTTATCAACCACATTCATGGTGTAAAGAACTAAAATTCCAAGTATAAACCCCGAGATGCTAACCTGAAAAGTTCCGTTTAAAAATACCTCTCTTTTCATTGTCATGAGGTGTTTAAAGCTAAATTCAAGCCCTATGGTAAACATCAAAAACACAATGCCAAATTCGGCTAGGTGCATTATCTCTTCGTTGCTTTTTATGTTCATAAATCCGGATATTATCGTGCCTGTGACGATATATCCGATGATTGTAGGTATGGCAAATTTTTTAAAAACGACATTTAAGACTATGGAGAGTGCGGTTGCTAGTAGGAATGCTAAGAGAATTTTTTCCATTTATTTTAATTTTTCATCATAAAATATAATATCAAAACTATTTTTGCGTTTAACTAGGGATTTTTTGGCCGGTATGCCACCTTTTTTGAATTCATCAAGCTCATCTCGTAGCTGGTCGATAGTTGTTTCAAATTCGTCCATTTTTTCTTTAAGTTGCAAGATAACATCAACTCCTGCTAAATTTACTCCAAGATCTCTGGTTAGTCTAAGTATCATTTTGACCTTATCAACATCACGTTGCGAGTAAAGTCTCATCCTTCCATCAGTTCTTGAAGGCTCTATAAGACCTTCGCGTTCGTATTGGCGAAGCGTTTGAGGATGTATGCTAAGCACTTTTGCCACAACGCTAATTAAAAATAGCGGTTCATCATAATCTTTCATGTCTTACTCCGGTAAATTTTCTTTTAAAGTTTTAACAAATTTCGCATCGAGGCTGTTTATATCAGGAAGTTTCACTCTTGCTCTTAGGTATAAATCGCCGTAAATTCCGCTTTTTCTGTTTTGAACACCATAGCCTTTTAGACGAATTTTAGTTCCTGTTTTTGAGTTTTCGGCGATCTTTATCGTAACGTCTTTTTTAAATGTGCTAACCTCTATCTTGCCGCCAAACATCATTGTTTTTAAAGGGATTTCGATATCTTTATAAAGATCATCACCGTCTCTTTCGTATTCGCTACTTGGCTCGATATTTACGGTTAATATAAGGTCGCCAACCTGTCTTGATGCACTTTTTCCTTTGCCTTTTATACGCAACTTTTCGCCGTTATTTATGCCGCTTGGAATTTTTATCTTAAGGCTATCACCGTTAAGGTTTATCCTATGCTCTCCTCCGATAACGGCTACTTCAAACGGGATATTGACTTTTGCGTTTATATCAAGATCTAAGCCACCAAATCCGCCAAATCCATCACTTGAAAATCCGCCAAATCCACCACTAAAGCTAGATCCGCCAAATCCTCCGGAGAAGATATTCTTTAAAATTTCGTTTAGATCCGCACTATTTGCCGAACCTCTAGCAAAGTCGTGGAAATTTTGTCCGCCAAACATACTGTCGCCGTATTGGTCGTATTGAGCGCGTTTTTTATCATCACTTAAAATTTCATAAGCAGCATTTATCTCTTTAAATTTATCTTCTGCACCAGGATCTTTGTTTATGTCCGGGTGGTATTTTCTAGCTAGTCTTCTGTATGATTTTTTAATTTCATCACTAGATGCATTTTTAGAAACACCTAGTGTCTCGTATAAGCTCTCACTCATTGCATTACCTCTTTATTTTTTGATAGATATTGTAGCATAAAACTTTAGTCTAAGTCAATCAAGTTTTATCTCATTTACTTATATCTTGGAAGTATTAAAATTTTATTATTAAGTAGAATTTATAATACTCAAAATTAATCATAAGGAGTATTGATGAAAAAAATGATATTTATTTCCCTTGTGGCAGCGACTTCTATCTTTGCAAGCAATATTGCATTTAATGAAGCACAGACAGAGGTTAGCAGAATTTCGCCATTGCAAGAGGGTAAAAATATAATACTTTCATACCATGACTCGATATCAGGTGCTAAAAAATCAGTCGTAAATATCTCTACAACAAAGATTATAACAGTGCAAAATGGCGTTGAGCAGATGTTTAATGATCCGTTTTTTAAAGAATTTTTTGGTTTTAACTTTGGTATCCCAAAAGATCGCGAAAAAAGCACATCTTTAGGCTCCGGAGTTATCATCTCTCAAGATGGTTACATAGTGACAAACAACCACGTCATAGAAGATAGTGATCAGATCGTAGTCACCATGACAAAAGGCGGAAAAGAGTATAAAGCAAAAGTCGTAGGCAGCGATCCTAAGACTGACCTTGCTGTTATAAAGATAGAGGCAACCGATCTTGATGCGATATATTTTGCAGACTCCTCAAAACTGCTTGACGGGGATATCGTCTTTGCTATAGGTAATCCCTTTGGTGTTGGAGAGAGTGTGACAAAGGGTATAATTTCCGCTTTAAATAAAGACAATATCGGCTTAAATCAATACGAGAATTTTATCCAAACAGACGCTTCGATAAATCCAGGCAACTCAGGTGGTGCGTTGGTTGATAGTAGAGGCGCGCTTGTCGGCATCAACTCAGCCATACTTTCACGTGGTGGAGATAGCAGTGGTATAGGGTTTGCGATACCTTCAAATATGGTAAAAGAGATAGCTAAAAAGCTAATTACCGACGGTAAAATAGAACGTGGATACATCGGCGTGATGATAGCAAATTTAACTGATGATCAAAAAGAAATTTATAAAAATAAATCAGGCGCATTAATCAGCAGTGTAGAAAAAGGACTACCGGCTGACGAGGCTGGGCTAAAGCGAGGCGACTTAGTTATAGAAGCCGATGGGAAACCTATAACTAATGCAAATGATCTTAAAAATTTCATCGGTTCGCTCGCTCCAAACAGCACATTAAAATTAACTTACGAGCGCTCAGGTAAACTATCAAGCGTTCAGATCAAGCTTACAAATATGGACATAAGCGTAAAAGCCCATAATGATAATTCTGTGATTGAAGGGCTTGGGGTTACAAATTTAACTGATGATGCAAGATATAAATTTAAACTCGGTGCAGATAGCATGGGAGTTTTGGTAAGTAGTGTAAAGCAAGGCTCAAAGGCTGAAGAATTTGGCTTTGAAAGAGGCGATATCATAGTGCAAGTCGGCGAAGAGATAATTAAAGACGTCGCGTCGTTTGTGCAGATAATGAAACAAAATAGCGGCAAAAAGACGCTTGTGTGGGTTAATAGAAAAGGTATCATGCAGGGATTGGTTGTAAAATAATAAGGCTTTAGCCCGTATTTACGGGCTTTATCGTTTTAAATTTTAAAATTTTTGATATAATGAATATCACAAAGATTTAAAAAAGGGCTTTTTATGATACGAATTCTTATGATTGAAGATGATTTTGAATTAGCTGAAATTTTAAGCGAATATTTACATAATTACGACATGGAAGTTACGATAGCCGAAGAGCCTTATATCGGACTTTCCACTCTTAATACAAATTCCTTTGACCTTGTTATACTTGATCTTACTCTGCCCGGACTTGACGGACTTGAAGTTTGCAAAGAGATAAGAAAACAACATAATATCCCGATCATAATCTCAAGCGCTCGCCATGATATAACAGATAAAGTCAATGCGCTAGATAACGGAGCGGATGATTATTTGCCAAAGCCTTATGATCCGCAAGAGCTACTTGCCCGCATAAAAAGTCATCTTAGAAGACAAAATGCTAGTTTAAATGAAGAAAACAACAAAGAGACACCAAAAGATCTTGTTCTAAAAGAGTATGAGCATGAGATATTATTTAAGGGAAGTGTTGTAAATTTAACAGCTGCCGAGTATGATATCTTGAGATATTTGATGTTAAAAGAGGGTGGTGCGGTTACTAGAGAAGAGCTGATTTATAACTGTGAAAGCATCAATGAAGATAGCACTAACAAAAGTATAGACGTTATAATCGGACGCATACGTGCAAAAATTGGCGAAAATCCAAAAGAGCCAAGATATATACATGCTATACGTGGCGTCGGATACAAGTTAACTTTATGATGCCTCGTTCTTCTGTTTTTATCACGATTACTTTTATATTTGCTCTTGCGCTTAGTTCGATATTTCTTGCTTTTTTATGGTTGATGGAATATGACAAACAAAACTATACAAGAGAGCTAAATACTAAATACTCAAATGTGGCTAGAACAAATTTATTTTACATGAGTGGTATTATCGACAAGGATGAATTTGATAGACAACTTAGTAATGTTGATATGCCTGAGATAGTAAATGAAAATTTAAAGTCGCAAATTTTATCTCAAGCAAGTGTGATTGAAGAAATTTCTGATGACATCGGTTCGAGTGCGATCTTGCTTTATGAAAAACACCACTATCTTATGATGCGACATCTTGATGAAACCAAACTTTTGATGGACAAGGAATTTCAGCCATATAGATATCAGGTTATAAAGGCTGTTTTTATCGTTGTTGCTATGATTTTGCTTGGCGCTTATATATTTGTTATTTACAAGATAAAACCGCTAAGAAAGCTAAAACGACAAATAACAAAATTTGCCGCCGGAGATCTCAGCGCTGTGCAAAATGTTAGTAGCGGAAATGATGAAATTTCAGAAGTTTCAGAAGCATTTTATAATGCAGTTAGTCAGATAAAAGCTCTAAATGACTCAAGGCATTTGTTTTTAAGAAATATCATGCACGAGCTAAAAACCCCTATAACCAAAGGTTTAATCGCTGCTCAAATGATAGAAAAAGGTAAAAATCAAGATCGCTTGATCTCGGTTTTTCATAAGCTAGAAAGTCTTATAAACGAACTAGCCGCGATCGAACAGACGACCTCTAAAATAGCACTTACAAATAAAAATGTCTGCTTGATGCAAGATCTTATCGACGAGGCTTTAGATATAGCGATGGTTGAAAAAGATAGCGTTAGTATAAATTTTATTGATGATGTAAGGCTTGTGGTTGACTTTAAGCTTTTTTCGGTTGCTATAAAAAATATGGTCGATAACGGGCTTAAATACTCTCCCGAAAAGCACGTAAATATCGTTGTTAGTAAAGAGCATATCAAATTTATCACAAAAGGTGAAGCTTTAAAAAATGATCTAAATTTTTATATCCAGCCTTTTATAAAAGGCGAAAATGCTCAAAAAAGTTTTGGTCTTGGGCTTTATATAGTTAGCAATATCCTTGAGGCACATGGGTTAAAACTACACTACGAACATAAAAATGGATTAAATATTTTCTCATTTGAGAATTTAAAAGATATAATTAACTAAAAGAAAATAAATTTTAAAGGACACGGTATGGCGGCTAAAGAATTCGCCTCTATAGATATACTTTCGCTTGTTGATCTTGAGATCGCCATTATAGAAAGATATAACGACACCATGAATGGGTCAAATCAACTTTCCATTATATATTTTTGCATACCAAACGGTTATGAATACGGTGAAATTTTTGAAAAAATTTTAAGAAGAACAGATGTTGTCATAAAAGAGGGTGATCACTATATTGCAGTGCTTTATCATACTGACAAAAATGGTGCAGCTGTGGTTTTAAGCGGTATACAAGAATTTTTAAACTCAGAGCCAATTGACGTGATAATCACTTATCCAAAAGATGGCAAGACTGGCAAAGAGTTGATCGCTAAGCTTCAAGATGAGATAAAAGATAACTACGGGGTTATTTTAAAATGCCTAAATACCGAAGAGGCATTTGATATATTTGAAGAGAGATTATAAAATTTAAAGTCGGAGCGTAAATGGAAAATTTATTGTTATTTTTTGCGATCTTGCTGCTAGCAAGTATACTTATAAGTAAAATTTCTGATAAATTTGGCATACCCGCTCTTTTGGTTTTTTTAGGTGTCGGCATGCTTGCAGGTTCCGAAGGTTTGCTTGGTGTGCATTTTGATAATCAAATCATAGCCCAAAACGTAGGCATGCTTGCTCTTATATTTATACTTTATGCAGGAGGGCTTGATACAAATTTTTCCTCTATAAAGCCGGTATTTTCAAGAGGACTTACTCTTGCTACGATTGGTGTCATACTTACTGCTTTTGCAGTAGCGCCGATGGCTAAAATTCTGCTTGGATTTAGTTGGTTTGAGTCTCTTTTGCTGGGAGCCGTCATATCATCAACTGACGCAGCTGCGGTGTTTGCTATACTTCGTGCAAAGAAAATTTCACTTAAAAATAACCTGGCACCTCTTATAGAATTTGAGTCTGGTTCAAACGATCCGATGGCGATATTTTTAACGATGAACATTATCCAGATAATATCCATTTCACAAATTCCTTCTCCGGTTGATTGGTTAAGTGTTTTGGGTATGCAGTTTGGTATAGGTATAGCTCTTGGGTATTTGTTCGGACTAGCGTTACCTTCGATATTTAACAGACTGAGACTAAGCAACTGGGGTATGTATCCGGTATTTTCGATGGCTTGGATACTGCTTTTGTATACGCTTTGCTTTAAGATAGGCGGCAATGGTTACTTGGCGGTTTATATCGCGGGTATTTTTATAAACAAAAGGGATTTTGTCCATAAGAAAAATTTGATCGGTTTTCATGACGGTATAGCGTGGGCTATGCAGATAGTGGTATTTTTAACACTAGGTCTTCTTGTATTTCCTTCGCAGCTTCCAGAAATAGCGCTTATGGCGTTTGTGCTATCTTTATGGCTGACTTTTATAGCTCGTCCGGTAGGTGTTTTTGTATCGCTTATCGGCTCTAAATTTAACTTTAATGAAAAGCTTTTTGTTTCATGGGTGGGGCTTAGAGGAGTTGTGCCTATCATCCTTGCTACATACACATATGTAGAAAATATCCCTAATGCAAACATTATATTTAACATCGTCTTTTTTATGGTGCTTACTTCTATTTGTATGCAAGGTATGTCCATAGGCTACGCTGCGACTAAATTTAATGTTAGGCTAGATGAGGCTCAAGAAGAAAACGCCAAAGTAGAAAACTCGCCTATCTTAACTTACGCACTTCGTCAATACACTATAAATTTAGGGGCAAAAGTTATAGGTAAAAACTTGGCGGAGGTTAGTTTGCCAAGTGAATTTTTGATCATCCTTGTTAAGCGTAAAAATGAGTATTTAAAGCCTACTGGTTCTTATATATTTAACGAGGGGGATTTGTTGTTGGTTCAGTGTGAAAATCACGCTTTATATCAAGACACCATAAAGTCTCTTGTCGGATAAGGGTCAAAAAGACCCTTTGAAATTTATGCGTTACCTAAGGCCTGCTTTAGATCTTCTATTAAGTCATTGGCATCTTCTATGCCTATGCTTAGGCGTATACTTCCTGCTCCTACACCTACTTTTTCAAGCTCCTCCTCGCTAAGTTGCGAGTGTGTAGTGCTTGCTGGGTGGGTGATTAGTGATTTAGTATCGCCGATATTTACGACTATACTAAAAATTTTGGTGCTGTTTATAACGCGAGTGGCAGCTTCTTTACTGCTAAGGTCAAAGCTTATAAGACCGCTTGCAAGCCCGTCTTTTAGATATCTTTGTGCTTTATCGTAAAACGGATCATTTTTAAGACCAGGGTAATTTACTGACTTTACTTTTGGATGTGTATTTAAAAATTCTGCGATCTTTTGTGCATTTTGACAGTGTTTTTGCATTCTTATGCTTAACGTTTCAAGACCTTGTATAAGCCCGTAAGCGCTACTTGGTGAAAGTGTTGCTCCGATATCTCTCATCAATGAAAGCCTAATACGTAATGTAAAAATATCAAAATTTGCAGCCAATGTGCCATAAACAAGACCATGATAGCTTTCGTCCGGTTCGTTAAAGTGCGGGTATCTTGGATTGTTTACAAGTAGGCTATTTAGCTCTTTTGAACTAACTATCATGCCGCCCATTACATTTCCTTGACCACCTATGTATTTTGTGGTGCTATAAAGTGTCACGTCTACGCCATGCTTGAAAGCTTCAAATAAAACCGGAGTGGCAACCGTATTATCGGCAATGGTTACGATTTTGTGTTTTTTTGCGATTTTTGTTATTTTCTCGATATCTGGTATGGCTATTTGTGGGTTTGAAAGACTTTCAAAAAATATAGCTCTAGTATTTTCGTCTATTAAACTTTCAAGTTCGTCTGCGTTATCAGAGTCAAAAAGTCTAGCGTTTATACCAAAGCGTTTCATCGTATGAGTGATAAGTGTGCTTGAGCCACCATAGATCTTTTTTGCTACTATGACGTTATCTCCAACTTGTGCTAAATTTGCTAATGCAAAAAAAGTAGCCGCTTGTCCGCTTGAGGTGCTAATGGCAGCCGCTCCCTTATCAAGAGTAGCAAAACGTGTCTCTAGTATATCAAGAGTAGGGTTTGTAAGACGCGAATAAATGGGTCCAAGCTCCGCTAGACAAAAACGATTTGCCGCGGTTTGAGCCGTGCCAAAGTCAAATGCCGTAGCTGAATATATCGGTACTGACATAGCTCCAACGCCTGTTTTTGTATCATATCCCGCATGTATAGCAATGGTTTCTTGATTCATTGACTCTCCTTTTTGATTTAATTTTGTCGATTTTATAAGACAATAATAAATAAAATAGTAATAAAGTAAACATTGTATAAATTTTATAAAATTTTTGCAAAAACCTTGCTATAATCACACAAATTTAAAGAGGAAATATGAATTTTATAGATGAAAAAGCAAAGCGTGTAAAATATCTGCGAGCATTGGAGAAATTTGCTAAATTTGCAACATCTTCATTAAAAAGAGATGATTTTGATGAAGAAGCCTTTCGTGCTAGAGTGGCTAAAAATGCCGAGATTATCTCAAAAGTTGAGAGTGTTTATCTTGATCAGCCATACACAAAAGCGCTTGAAGAATTTATAAATTTACTTATAACAAATGCAAAAAAAGATGAACTTCTAAAAAGTGCAAATGCTCTTGATAGGCTTAGAAAGTCAAAAACATATAAAAAAGATAAACATAAAAATAAATTTAAGGATGAGGATTGAAGACGATAATATTTGATATGGACGGCACGATAATAGACAGCTCTATCGCCATAGAAAAAACAGTAAACGAAGTAAGAGAGCAGATGAATTTGGCGCCTCTTGAAGCAGACTTTATTATAAAAGCCATAAATGAACCAGGTAGAAATTTAGGACTTGATTTTTACGGCATAGATAGACCAAGTGCGAGTTTAAAAGAGGGATTTGAGGAGAAATTTAAAAAGTATTACGACCTTTATGCGGTCTGTTACAATGGCATAGACGAGCTTTTAAATTTATGTAAGAATGAAAATTTTAAAGTTGTTCTAGCGTCTAATGCACCTCAAAATACTCTTGAAGCCATCCTTAAAAAATGTGAAATTTATGAAATTTTTGATGAAATTATAGGGGCTAGTGAGTATATACCGCAAAAGCCTGACCCTACTATGCTTCTTCTTGCTTGCGAGCGCGTTGGTGCTAGTCGTGCGATGTTTGTCGGCGATAGCATGAAAGATGAACTTGCCGCAAAAAACGCTAAAATGCCATACATGCAAGTTAGCTGGGGATTTGGTAAAAAAAGTCAAAGCGCAGAATTTAATGCTTCAAGCATAAAAGAGGCATGGGCGCTTATATCGGAGTTTTAAGCGTATTAATCAAATTTTTTTTAGCTTTATTTGGCTATAATTAAGTATTTTAAATAGAAAGAAGTGTATGCAAGATATATTTAATGGTTCTTTGAGAGATAAATTTTTTGAAATTTTATTTTATGCTGATAAAAATATTGTTTCAAATGAACTTGATAAAATTTTTGAAGAGTTGATCGCTATGCGTGAAATTTGCGAACAAAAAGGTATCTCAAACACTGAAATTCTATCTTTCAAATCAACAAATCCACAAGGCTTGCAAGATGGATTAAATGACCTTTATATCGGGTTAAGTGGAGAAATTTTAAGTCAAAATGAATAAAATTTTTCTTGGATTGTTTGTTTTTATAAATTTTGCTTTTGCCGGTGTTGCGAATTTTAACCCAACTTATGAATTTGAACTCAAAAAAGATCAGTGGGCACGTGTTTTTATAACAGAAAAAGCCACTCAAAAAAGAGATAGTTTTGACTTTCGTTGGACTCTTTTTGATAGCACAAATATCATCGTGCAAAGCTTTTTTCGAAGATATCCGCGTCATATGACGATGTCGCTTAGGCACGGACATGATACATATATGCAGCGCATTATACCTGACTTTACAAGACCGACGAATGATAGTGTAAAGCTGTATCTTTCGTTTATAAAATTTGAAAATAAAAAAGCAACGTTTAAAGTAAACATACTTGATGAAGAGAAGCGCATAGATGTCGAATTTATCGACCCTTTGCAATCACAACAATAAGGCGAATAATGGATAAAATAGATAAAATAATGGCAGAATTTATACAAGAGCTGGGATACGAAAAGGCTATGGAGATGTTTAAATGTGTCAGCTCTGGCAAAAAACTCCGCTCCAAGTTACTTTTAAAGATAGCAAACGAAGATGAAAATGTCTTAAAACTTTGTGCAATAATTGAACTTATTCACCTTGCTAGTTTACTACATGATGACGTTATAGACGATGCGGATACAAGACGCGGTAAACCAAGTATAAATTCGCTTTTTGGAGTTAAAAATTCAATAATGCTAGGCGATATATTTTACTCAAAAGGCTTTTACGAGCTTAGCAATTTTAGTCCCAACATTGCCAAAGAAGTTTCATTTGCTGTAAGCAGACTAAGTATAGGTGAGCTTATGGATGTTGAACTTGGCGGTAAATTTAACTTTGAAAAACAAAAATACATGGATATGATTTACTATAAAACCGCTGTTTTGATAGAAGCGACTGCAGCTTGCGGGGCGATGATGGCTGGTCTTAATGTGGATAAATTTAGAATTTACGGCAAAAATTTAGGTCTTGCCTTTCAGATAATAGACGACGTGCTTGATATAACACAAGATAGCGCCACACTCGGCAAGCCCGCTATGAATGACTATAAAGAGGGTAAAACTACGCTACCTTATATTTATCTTTACGAAAATTTAAATAGCCAAGATAAAGAGTATCTAAAGTCGCTTCACGGCAAGGATTTGAATGAAAAAGAAAATTCTTGGATAAAAGATAAATTTAACGAATTTGGCTGTATAAAACGTGCCATAGATGAGGCTAAAACACTCTGTCAAGAGGCACTCGAAGCGATCAGTGAGTATAAAAATTTCGAGCTTGAAGGTATTATAAAAAGTATGATAGATAGGGAATTTTGATGCATTATTTAAGTATAAGCTTTACACATAAAAATACCGATATCGAAGTTAGAGAGAAGTTAGCCTTTGATAATGACGAGAAAAAAGAGCAAATTTTAAGACTTATAAAATCAAGCAAAGATATCGATGAGTGCATGGTCTTAAGCACATGTAATAGGGTTGAGGCACTAGCTTATGTAACTGATACAAAAACCGCAACAAACCACATCATAAGATGTATAGCCGTATTTTCGGGTGTTTTTGAAGATGAGCTTTTTGAAAGAGCCGATATTTATGAAGATAGTGGCGCGATACATCATCTTTTTTCAGTTGCTAGTTCGCTTGATAGCCTGGTTGTTGGTGAAACACAGATAGTAGGTCAGCTAAAAGCTGCCTTTAAATTCGCCGTTGATAAACAAATGTGCTCAAACGGTATAAGCAAGGCGATACATTATGCTTGTAAATGCGCGGCAAAAGTTAGAAATGAAACACAAATTTCTAAAAATCCAATATCAGTTTCATCGGTCGCCGTCGCTAAAGCAAAGGAAATTTTTACAACACTAGAAGGCAAAACCGCTATAGTCGTTGGCGCAGGAGAGATGGGAGAGCTTGCCGCAAAACATCTTATAGCAAATGGTGCAAATGTTATAATCATAAACCGCAGTACCGAGCGTGTAGAGGAGCTTGTTGATGAGCTTGGTGATAAGGCTAGTTGGGATAGCATACTAAAACTAAAAGAGTATATAAACAAATACGACCTGATCTTTTCAAGCACTTCGGCGCCACATGCGGTCATAACGGGTGCTCTTATCGAGCCTTGTGAATTTAGAAGATATTTCTTTGATATAGCCGTTCCCAGAGATATAGATCTGGTAAATACCGACAAGATAAATGTCTACACGGTTGATAACCTAGAAGAGATCGTGATGAAAAATTTAGCTCTTCGTGAAGAGCAAGCGCAACTTGCTTACTCTATCGTTGGGCAAAGCACAAATGAATTTTTAAAATTTCTAAAAGATAACATAAGCATACCTGTTATCAAAGCTGTGCGCGAGCAAGCAAAAAATTGTGCTAAAAACGAGCTTGAAAAGGCGATAAAAAAAGGCTATTTGAAAAATAGCGATCACGATGAAGCACAACGCCTTATACATCAAGTATTTAAGGCGTTTTTGCATCTGCCTACAGTAAATTTAAAAACGATTTCAACCAGAAAAGACGCTCAAGATATTGCCGATGCTATGAAATTTGTCTTTGGTATCACTTCTGACGAGAACGAAAGTTTAAAAATAGATATGGAGAAAAATAATGAGATTTTCTAAATTTTATGCACCAACTACCAAAGAAGCGCCAAAAGACGCCAGCTTGCCAAGCCATGTATTTTTAGTTCGCGGTGGATTTGTCGAGCAAAATGGAGCAGGGCTTTACAACTATCTTCCTTTGGCACAACGTGTACTTAAGAAGATCGAATATGTAGTAAGAGAAGAGATGGATGCGGCAGGTGCATTAGAGATGACTTTTAGTGCAGTTACTAATGCCGAGCTTTGGAAGCAAAGCGGAAGATATGCAGTTTATGGCAAAGAGCTTTTGCGTTTTAAAGACAGAAAGGACAATGACTTTGTTATAAGTCCTACAAACGAAGAATCAGCCGTAGCAACAATGCGTGGAAAGCTAAACAGCTATAAAGACATGCCAAAAAATATCTATCAGATAAATACCAAATTTCGCGATGAAGCACGTCCTAGATTTGGAATTTTAAGAGGACGCGAATTTATAATGAAAGATGCGTATAGTTTTCATGCCGATACGCAAGATCTAAAGCGCGAATTTGACCTGATGGAGCGCACTTATTCTAAAATTTTTACCAGACTTGGTTTAAATTTCCGTGCAGTAGATGCCGATAGTGGCGCGATAGGTGGTAGCGGCAGTAAAGAATTTATGGTGCTTGCAAAAAACGGCGAGGATGATATACTTTGTTGTAAAGAGTGCTCTTATGCCGCAAACGTTGAGGCTGCGACTCGTGCACCAAAAACAACAAAAGCACACTTGCCGCAAGCTGATGCCGATAAATTTTATACTCCTGATACAAAAACCATAAAAGATATAGCGGAATTTTTTAAAGTAGATGAGTTTTATACGATAAAAGCAGTCATAAAAAAGGCTGTATATGAAGATAACTCAAAAATTGTCGTGTTTTTTATACGTGGCAATGACGAACTTCAGGATGTAAAGGCTCAAAACGCTTGTGGCGCACTTGAGATAGTTGACGCAAATGAAGACGAGATAGCCAATGCGGGTATTGTAGCTGGCTTTTGCGGACCTGTTGGCCTAAAAAATGTAGACTTTTACATAGATAATGAGCTTAGAGATAACACGCAGATGATTTGTGGTGCAAACGAAAAAGACTACCATTTTATAGGTGTTAGTGTTAGTAGCTTTAACGAAGATAGATTTAAAGACCTAGCAAGTGTTAGTGCAGGAGATAGATGTCCTCATTGTGGTGGTGAGCTTGAGCTTAGCAAAGGCATAGAGGTAGGACATATATTTCAACTAGGGGATAAGTACTCAAGCGCTATGAATGCTACATTTTTAGATCCTAATGGTAAAGCAAAGCCTTATGTTATGGGTTGCTATGGTATAGGCGTATCAAGACTCATGGCTGTAATGATAGAGCAAAGCCATGATGATAGGGGTTGTGTTTGGAAGAAAGAATGCGCTCCTTTTGATGCTGTTATAGTGCTTTCAAATTTTAAAGACGAAAGAGCTAGCCAGTATGCGAATGAGCTTTATGAAAGCGCTAAAAATGCAGGTATAGACGTTCTTTTTGATGATAGAAATGAGCGTTTTGGTGTTAAAATGAACGATTATGAGCTTATAGGTTGCCCGTTTGCGATAGTTGTTGGTAAAGGGCTTGAAAACGGAAAAGTAGAATTTATAGAGCGTAATGAACTTATTAAAACAGAGATAGAAGCCAAAGACGCGCTTGGGATGTTAAAAGAAAGATTATGCTAAGGATTACTTTTTTACCGTATTTGATAATAGAGCTTATTTTGGCTTATCTTTTTATCATTGCTTATGGTTTCTTTGCATTTTTTAGTGAGGTTATGATAAGTGGATTTATCGGGATATTGCTGATGTTTAGACTAGGCTTTGGCAATATCTTTTCTCAAAACAATATGCAAGATATGTTTGGCGGGTTAAAAATTTTTAACGCCATTAGTTTGGGGCTTGGCGGACTTTTGCTGTTTTTGCCGGGTCTTTTGACAGACGCGATAGGAATTTGTGTTATTATAGCCTCCTTTTTCTTTAAATCAAAGGTAGATAATACACAAAATTTTACGCATAATTATACGTATTATGAATTTAGTACCAAAAGCGAAGATAAAAATAACAGTGAAATAATTGATGTTGAAGTTGTTGACGAGCCTAAGTCTGTTCGCTAATCTTGCATTTGCAAGTGAAGCTTTGGAATTTATAAAGGCAAACTATCAGGCAAATGATAAAATTTTCGTAAAGTCAGTAAAAACGGCAAAGATTATAGAGCTTAGGGGTGGTTTTGAGGCTCATGTTTTTAATGTAAAATTCGAGTTTATACCGCTTAAAAAAGAGATGGAAAAAAGAGAAATTTTATTTATAAAAGATGGAATTTTTACGACAGATATTATAAATTTAAATACAAAAACAAGTATGAGAGACGAACTTTTGGGAGAAAAAGTAAGCATAACATACGAAAGGTTAAAAGATGAAAACACTCAAGATTGCAACTAGAAAAAGCATCCTTGCGATGTGGCAAAGCGAGCATATCAAAGACAGGTTAACTACGCAACATAAAGACTTAAACGTAGAGCTTGTCGGAATGAAAACAAAAGGTGACGTGATACTTGATACCCCGCTTGCTAAGATAGGCGGCAAAGGGCTTTTTACAAAAGAGCTTGAGGAGAGCATGTTACGTGGCGAGAGTGATATAGCTGTTCATAGCCTAAAAGATGTTCCGGTTGAATTTCCACAAGGTCTTGTTTTGGCGGCGATTTGTTCGCGTGAAGACGTAAGAGATGCGATGATAAGTGAAAAATACGCTACTTTCGATGAGCTTCCAAAAGGTGCAAAAGTCGGTACGACAAGCCTTCGCCGTCGCATGCAACTTCTTATAATGCGTCCTGATTTAGAGATCATTTCGCTTCGTGGAAACGTGCAAACAAGACTTAGAAAGCTAAAAGAGGGCGAATTTGATGCGATTATTTTGGCGATGGCGGGGATAAATCGCCTAAATATAAAAGACGAAGTAAAACATATCTATCCGTTTAGTTTATCTCAAATGATACCTGCCATGGGTCAAGGTGCACTAGGTATCGAGAGTGTGGAGAAAGATGAAATTTTAAAAGAGATAGAATTTTTAAACGATAAAAATTCTGTAATAGAAACAACTATCGAGCGTGCTTTTGTAGCTAGACTAAATGGTGGTTGTCAAGCTCCTATAGGCATTAGCGCAAAACTAAAAAATGATGAAATTTTTATAGAAGCTATCCTTGGAATGCCTGATGGAAGCGAGTTTTTAAGAGAAAAAATAGTCGTTAATAAAGATGAATACAAAAGCGTAGGAGAAAATTTTGCAAACGAATTTATAAAGCGTGGCGCAAAAGAGCTTCTAATGCGTGCTGAGGCTATGGCAAACGCCTTATAAATTTAAGTAAAGGGCTATCATGGAGAGTAATTACATTGAAATTTTAAGAAAAAACGACCTTTTAAGAGAGATAAGTGATTCTGTGGATATTGATCTTGAGATAGCGCATATTAGCTATATAGAGGTTAAAAAGCCAGACAGTAAAGCACTTCTTTTTACAAATGTAACTGATAAAAATGGCAAAAAATACCCACCGGTGCTTACAAATATCTTTGGCTCAAAGCGTGCGGTAGAGCTTATCTTAAAAGCACATCCGGATGCGATAGCAGATGAAATTTCAGCCCTTTTAAAACCCAAAAAACCAAAGAATTTTATGGAGAAGATTGACTTCATGAGTTATCTTTTTGGTTTAAGAAATGTCTTTACTAAAAGACTAAAAGAGCGCGGAGAGTGTCAAGATGTAGCGTATTTTGACGATGCGGTAAATTTAAATGATCTACCGGCTTTAAAGACTTGGGAGCTTGATGGCGGTGCTTTTATAACCATGGGACAGGTTTATACTCAAAGCTTAGACGGAGAGCTTCAAAATTTGGGTATGTATCGCTTGCAAGTTTATGATAAAAATCGTCTTGGTATGCACTGGCAGATACATAAAGACGGTGCAAATTTTTTTAATGAGTATAAGCGTGCCGGACGCAAAATGCCTGTATCTATAGCGATCGGAGGCGATCCTCTTTATATATGGTGCGGTCAGGCGCCGCTTCCAAAGGGGATCTTTGAGCTACTTCTTTACGGTTTTATCCGTAAAAGTCCCGCAAGACTAGTCAAAAGCCTGACAAATGAAATTTATGTCCCACACGATGCAGATTTTGTGATCGAAGGGTTTGTGGATACGGATAAATTTGAGCTTGAAGGGCCTTTTGGCGACCATACGGGTTTTTACACACCGATCGAGCCATTTCCGGTGATGGATGTAACAGCGATAACGCACAAAAAAGAGCCTGTATTTCACGCAACGGTTGTTGGTAAGCCACCTTTGGAAGATAAGTATATGGGCTGGGCGACCGAGCGTATATTTTTACCGCTTTTGCGCACGACAGTTCCTGAGCTCATAGACTATAACATGCCTGAAAATGGTGTTTTTCATAATCTTATCTTAGCAAAACTTAATGCGATATATCCAGGACATGCCAAACAAGCTATGCACGCTTTTTGGGGAGTGGGACAGATGAGCTTTGTAAAGCATGCTATTTTTGTGGATCAAAACGCGCCCGGACTTGGAGATTATGAAGCGATTAGTGATCTTGTGTTAAACCGTTTTGGAGTAAAAAGCATTCTTATAAGCGAGGGAGTTTGCGACCAGCTTGATCACGCCTCACCAAATTCGTGCTATGGTGGAAAGCTTGGCATAGATGCGACAGTTGATTGTAGTGCTAACGCTCCAGTACTTTTAAGCGATAAAGAACTTTTGGATAAATTTCAAAGCGTGAGTAAGAAAATTTTAGAGCTAAAACAGTATAAAACAAACACTAAAAATCCGATCTGCGTTATAAAATTTGGTAAAAACGAGAACGTTTCGTCTATTTT
This sequence comes from Campylobacter sp. RM9328, assembly GCF_012978615.1. Lineage (NCBI taxonomy): Bacteria > Pseudomonadati > Campylobacterota > Epsilonproteobacteria > Campylobacterales > Campylobacteraceae > Campylobacter > Campylobacter sp. RM9328. Next base: position 94,005 of record NZ_LIWF01000004.1, read on the forward strand.
CGAAAAGCTGCTTAAATTTAAAGAAAACTTTAGAATCCTTATCTTTGTTGGGGTTGAAAATCGCATAGAAAATGCCTATATGTTACTTTGGCGCGTTGTTAACAATATCGATGCCATGCGTGATATTTATATCAAAGATGGTGTTTTTTGTGTTGATGCAACAAGTAAAAATGAGCTTGAAGGCTATACAAGAGAGTGGCCAAAGCAGACGGATTGCACCAAAGATATTGTTTATGATCTTATAAAACGTGGCGTGATCAAGGATGAGCCGGAGTTATTTGAGAAATTTGAAATTTTTGGCTAAATTCTTTAAGTATGAATAAAGAGCAAGCGATAATCGATAAATTTACCAATTCCTATCTTGGTGATGACGGCGCTGTGGTCGGCAAATGGGTGTATAGTAAGGATTTGTTCGTAGAGGGCTCGCATTTTAAACGTGGTTGGCTAGAACTTGACGAAATAGCCTATAAAGCAATGATCGCAAATATCTCGGACGCTGTTGTCATGAATGCCGTGCCAAAGTTCGCACTTATCGGACTTGGTGTCCCAAAGAGCCTAAAAATGGAGCAAATTTCGCTTTTAAGGGACGGCTTTAAAAGAGCGTGCGATGGGTTTGGAGTAACGATAATCGGCGGCGATACGATAAGCTCGGATAAGATCATCATAAGCGTTACGATTATCTCGGAGTTAAACCCTCGGGCAGTGCTGCGAAGCGGCGCTAAAGCGGGCGATCTGCTTGCATTTACGGGTAAGCTTGGAGATAGCCTAAAGGGGCTAAAAGCCTTACTAAGAGGCGGGAGCGTGGCTAGGAATTCTCGCTTTAAAAAGCCTGTTTTAAAAGATAGGTTTTTTTATCGCTCGGCTAAGTTTTTAAGTGCCGCGATGGATATCTCAGACGGGCTTGGCACCGATCTAGCTAAGCTTTGTAAAGCAAGTGGGCTTGGCGTGAAATTTAGCAAAAAGCTAAGCAAAAATGAGCTAAAAAGCGGGGAAGAGTATGAAATTTTATTCGCATTTGCCGCTAAAAATCGCAAAAAGATAGAAAATCTAGCCAAAAAGAGCCGAACTAAGATAACGATTTTTGCAAAAACAACAAAAGGAAGATATAAAAACAATGCAAGAGAACACCATTTTTAAGCCACTTTATGCGCTTACACATACGCCGATAAATGCCTATTTTAGCAAGAATTCAGATGATTTTGTCGTGCGTGAAATTCCACTTTATGACTTTAGCGGCGAGGGTGAACATCTAGTCATCGAAATCTCTAAAAAAGATATGACGACACAAGAAGCCCTGCGTGCGCTTAGCGACTTTTCGGGTGTAAAAATCAGGGAATTTGGCTATGCGGGGCTAAAGGATAAACAAGGAATGACTACGCAGTTTATCAGCCTACCACGTAAATTTGAGGAAAAAATCTCAAATTTTAGCCATGAAAAGATGAAAATTTTAAGCGCAAACGCACATAATAATAAGCTTAGAATTGGGCATTTAAAAGGCAATAGTTTTTTCATAAGGCTTAAAAAAGTTATGCCAAGCGAGGCGTCTAAGCTTGCTCAAGTGATAGATGCGATAGATAAAATGGGCTATGCGAACTACTTTGGCTATCAGCGTTTTGGCAAATTTGGCGATAATGCGGCGGGTGGGCTTGAGCTACTAAAGCACGGCACACTGGAGGGCAAGAAGTTAAAAAATCCAAAGATGAGCGATTTTTTGATCTCAGCTTTTCAAAGTGATCTTTTTAACCGCTGGCTTAGCAAACGTGTTGAAATTTCAAGGTTTGTGCAGGATTTTAGTCTAAAGGAGTTGGCTGAAATATATAAATTTATGAACGTGGATGAGTTAAAAAGTCTAAAAGAGCAAAAGCAATTTTTTAAGCTAATAAAGGGTGAGGTTTTAGGACATTATCCATTTGGCAAGTGCTTTTTGTGTGAGGATTTAGAGGCTGAGACGGTTAGGTTTAACGCAAGAGATATTACAAGCTGCGGGCTGATAATCGGGCAAAAAGCCTATAAAAGCGAAGGCATGGCTAAAACTATCGAAGATGAAATCTTTGGCGAAGCGATGGAATTTGAAAACAAAATGAGCGGATCAAGGCGCTTTGCGTGGAGTTATTTAGAAAATGTAAGCCATAGATATAATGAAGAGAAGGCGCACTATACGATAGATTTTACTTTGCAAAAAGGGTCGTATGCGACAGTGGTGTTAGAAGAAATTCTTCATAAAAATATCTTTGAGTGATAATGGCTTGTTTTGTGAGTATTTTTCTTGTTTTTCAGACTCTGTAAAAAATGAGTTTGAATTTTTTGCTCTGTAACAGGCTACTTGCCTAGTCTTGATGTAAAAATTTTTGCATTTCTGCTTTTTGTCATGAGTGTAGCAAAGCGGAGCATTTAAAGCTATCTCACGATACTTTATCGTTTATTTTTTTATTCATGCCTGCTAAATTTATGTCAACCATACGCGATCCATCTTAAAAGGTTGCTGTAGATATATGTTTATAAAATTTGCCAAGCCTTATTGCTGGCTTTTATCTAGTGTTTTAAATTTATCAACATTAAAATCATGCTTTAACTCTTGTTGGCTACATAAGTAGAGCGCTGGTTTTAGAGTATAAATTTATCGATCGTATTTTGCGTCAAGATAAAATTTATATTTATGTTATAAAATTTAACTGTCAGTCAAAACAGTTTGCGCTTAACTTTTAGCATAAATTTGCAAATGACAAAACCAAATAATAATTTTTTAAAGCCTTTTGGTTATAATTTCGCTTGGCACGGTAAGCGATCGCTTGTAAAAGAGGAAAGTCCGAGCTGCAATAAGACAGAGTTCCATCTAACGGATGGCTAGGGTAACCTAAGGGAAAGTGTAACAGAGAGCAGACTTCCGCGAAAGCGGTAAAGGTGAAACGGCGGAGTAAGAGCCCACCGGTACGCTTGGCAACTTGCGTAGCCATATAAACCCAACTCGCAGCAAGAAGGGGTGGTTTTGGTCTTATGATAAAACCCTTCGCTAGAGCTTGTATGTAAATGCAAGATGAGATAAATGATCGCTCAAGACAGAACTCGGCTTATCACCGTGCCTCTATCTATCGCTTATGTATTTTTGTGCATTTTTTAGTTTTGAGATCTCATTTTTGATATGAACGGCTTTTTTGTTAAAAATTTCTTTTGCTTGTAAGATAAGTGCTTCAACCTCTTGTAGTTCACTTAAATTTTTAAAATTTTGCTCATTAAATTTTTGAGATAACTTCTCTAGTTTTGATGCGTCTTGGTTTACTAGAGCTGATTTATACTGGTTTATCCACTCGTTCATTACGCTGTTACCTCTCGCCAAGCTTCAGATAGCTGTTTTACGACATTTGTTACTTCGTTTAGTGCATTTATATCGTTATTGATATTTGCTATGGCTAGAAGTTGTATCTGTCTCGCGTATAGTCCGCTAAGGTAGTGTGCAACCTCTCCTTGTGAGTAGTCAAGCGAATTTAACAATTCAACAAATATTGCATTAGCTCTATTTATATAATATACCTTTTTTTCTACGTCGCCGACTTCTATGGCTTTTTTGGTGCGAAATATAAATTTTAAAATTCCGTCATAAAGCATCTCTATAAGCTTAGTCGGAGACTCTATGCCTCCAAAGCTTGACTGTGCGTATGCGTTATATGCTGCTGAGTTATTCATGTTCTTCTCTTACTTGTTTTTATTAAGTTCTGCTTCGATCATGTTTTTGATCGTAGAGAGTTGATTTTCAAGCTCTGCTAGGATCTTGTTATACTGTAAAAATCTCTCTTCCATTATAGAGTATTTTGAGTCCAAACTCTCTTGTGTTCTTGTTTTTTCATCAGTTAGCGACTTGCCTTCGTTTTGAAGTCTTGTTGCAAGCGTGGTTAATGAGCCGTTAGTTCCGATAAAAGTTTGGATCCTATCTGTTAAATTTGTAAACAAACCGCTTGTTGTTATGCTGCTAGGATTTATTGTCGTTGCGCTCATGCCAAGTTTAGCTAAGACATCGCTATCTCCGCCTATGCTTATTTCAGAGCCGTCATTTCTTTTTAGAACGATCCTTTCTTCGCTTGGATCAAGACTGGCTGTAAGACCACTTATGCCGGCGTTATTTATGGCTTCCATTAGAGCGGTTGCATTTTGTTTTGCGGTTGCATTTTCGTCAGTACTAAATGATATGGCTGTGCCATTTATGTTGATATCTCCTACCTTGACTTCAAGCTTACTTGCACTGATGCTTGAATTTCCGGTATATGTTATGGTTTGCTGAGTAGTGCTTCCCATAAAGAATTCTTTGACTGCGTTTGGATTTGAATTTAGCGCTGAAAGCAAGCTTGTTTGGTTAAATTCAAGCTGTCCGTCTTCGTTCATGCTAACGCCGAGCCGATTTATATCTAGACCATTTTTATCTTGAGACATTAAAAGACGACTTATACTTGATCTTATGCCGGTTACTTCACTTGTGCCTTGGAAAGAGCCTGTAGAATCGGTATCTTCATCATAGCTTGTCGCTATGGCTAGGTTTTCCGCCATTAGGTTGTAGTCGTTTAAAAATTCTGTCAATGCCTCTACGATTTGCGTGGTATCTTGCGAGATATTAAAAGTAGATCTGCCTGTATCATTAAGCGTTATCGTTACACCAGGGCGAAGGTCGTCAAAGCTGTTTGTATTTCTAGTGACGCTCACGCCATTATAGGTAAAGATAGCGTCTTGCGCCTTTAAAAGTCTGTTTTTCTCTAAATCTGAAGTCATTTTTGGCGTGCCGTCATCATTTAAAACAGCACTTCCGTCTTCGTTTGTTACGGCATATTCTTCATTATCCCATCCAAGAGCTTTTAAAACACCTGAAGTGTCGTTTGAAATTTTAATCTCCTGAGATGCTCCTGTGTCTGCGGATTGTAGTAAAATTTGATATGGATTTGTAGAGCCACCGACGTTTATAATACGAGCTTCTAGCTTGCCGCCACTTACTTCATTTATCTTGTCTATAATATCTTGATATGTGCTTGACTCTTTTACTGATATTGAAAATTTGTCATTGCCGATTTCTATATCAAAAGAGCCGTTTGCAGTTGCTCCGGCTAAACTTGTAGCACTGTAAATTCTGTTACTTTGATAAGTATCTTTTTGTGCTACTTGTTGCACGTCAAGGGTGAAATTTTGTATGCTTACGCCCGCACTTGCAGTTATGCTAGCACTTGTTCCGCTTGAACTAACAGAGCGTTGCAGATAAAGTGTTTCGTTTGTTAGAGCTTTTGCACTAACGTTTACGTTGCTAACTAACGTTCTAATAGCCGAAAGGTCGCTTTTTCTTGTTTGGTTTGTTTCTATTTGTTTTGTTAGCGGGTCTATCTGTGCGGCTTCGTCGGCGGCTTTTAGCTTATCTATAAGTTCGCTATTAAGTATGCCGTCTGTTGTTCCAAAACCTAAATTTGTTACGCTTCCTACTGCCATTTTTTAACTCTCCTTGTCAAAAAGCATACCAATGCTCTCTTTAAAATATTCACTTATTTTAATGGCTTGTTTGCTTGGTATTTGCGCTATATCTTCGCCTGTTTTAGCGTCTTTTACCTGAACTACCATCATGTTTAGTTTATCATTGTATTCAAACCTGACTTTGGCGTCAAGCTGTTCCATTTGGAAATTTAACTTCTCCGTGCTCTCTTTTGTCTTTTTTACAAGATCTTCTTCGCTAAGCTTATCTATCTCTTCCTCGATAACCTCACTTAGCTTTTTACTTGGCTCTTTGTTTACTAAATTCTCTTGAATTTGCGTATCTTCTACCTGCCTTGTTTCTTGTTTGGATTGCGAGATCGAAGCGGTAGAGTCCATGACTTGGTTTGCCGCTACCTTAAAAATTTCCATATCCTCTCCTTGAAATATCCATGATTACAATTTATATCGGGAAAAAACAAAAAACCTTTATAGTGTTTATCTGTTTTTTTGAAAAATTTAGTTAAAATCACAAAAAGGACGGATATGAAAATTTCATTTGAATGCGAATGCATTTTACTTCAAAAGACGCTTCTTATGTTTTGTAAGGATTTTATAGCCGAGCATAAAGATTGCGATTTTGTTGTTTCTGATAGAAAGATTGCAACTCAAAAGCCTCTTTTTTTGATAGGCTCACATATAAATTTGCCTTTTACAAAGCAAAATCTATTAAATTTATTAGAGGAATTTTACTCTGCGATCCAGATAAAACCAAGTGTGCAAGAAAATTTGGAGAAAGACAGTTTGGAAAAAGAGGTTTTGGCTTTGATAGAAGAGTTTAAAAAAGACGTCATCTCGCTTATAAGGTCAAGAAGTTGAGTAAAATTTTTACAACCATTTCAAGCGGTAAATTTAAAGGTAAAAAACTTGAGCTTCCTAGTTTAAAAACAACAAGAAGCACGAAAAGTATCGTCAAAGGTTCATTTTTTGATACTCTTAGAAATGACTTGCGAGATAAGGTTTTTATCGAGGGTTTTGGTGGAAGTGCAGTTATGGCGTGTGAAGCTCTTAGCAACGGCGCTTTATCGGCAGTAGCTATAGAAAAAGATAAAGCGGCTTTTACCCTTACTAGAAAAAATATGCAAAGTATCGATGAGATAAATTTAAAAGCAGTAAATGCTGATAGCTTTTTGGTTTTACCGGATATCATTGCCTCGCAAAAAAGTCCAGTGCTTTTGTATCTTGATCCGCCTTTTGATATTAGAGACGGTTTTGATGATATCTACGATAAGCTCTTAACTCTTATAAATAGAGTTCAAAAAGATAAAATTTTCATGATAGTTTTTGAGCATATTAGTTCGTTTAAATTTCCTGAAAATATCGGTGACTTTGCTCTTTTAAAAACCAAAAAATTCGGAGCGACAACTCTTTCGTATTTTGGATAATTTATCTTAAATGTGGAACAATTTTTGCTTTTCTTAGCTTAAATCCTAAAATTTAAGCAGGAAATGCAATGAAAAAATTACTTACTTTTGCTGTTTGTCTGTCTTGTAGCACTTTGGCTTTTGCGGCGCAAGTTAAAGATATAGCAAGTGTTGTGGGCGTTAGAGATAACCAGCTTATAGGTTATGGCTTGGTTGTAGGACTAAGCGGAACAGGCGATGGAAGTACCTCTGAATTTACGATCCAGTCGCTTTCAAACATGCTTCAAACAGTCAATGTAAAAATAAACCCAGATGATATAAAATCAAAAAATACCGCTGCCGTTATCGTTACCGCAAAGCTTCCTGCTTTTGCAAGACACGGAGATAAGCTTGATGTTACTATTTCTTCTATCGGAGATGCAAAAAGCTTGCAGGGCGGAACGCTTCTTATGACTCCATTAAAAGGAGTAGACGGTGATATATATGCACTTGCGCAAGGCTCACTGACACTTGGAGGCAAAAGCTCCGGTAGAGCAGGAGCTAGCTCAAATCACCTAACTGCAGGAAGTATTTTTGGCGGTGCGCTTGTGGAACGTGAGGTAACATATGACTTTTACAATCAAAACAATATAAATTTAAGCCTAAAAAATACAAACTTTAAAACCGCTCTTGATATACAAAACGCTATAAATGCAAACATCGGAGATGATATAGCTATAGCGCTTGATCCTAGAACGATCTTGCTTAGAAGACCGCAAGATGCAAATATAATAGAGATAGTAAGTAGTGTTCTTGATCTTGAGATCGACTACAAGGCTGATGAGAAGATAGTTATAGACGAGCGAACAGGAACCGTGGTGAGTGGTATAAATGCCGTTGTAGACCCAGTTGTTGTTACACATGGAGATATCACGATCAAGATTGAGCCAAATTCTTATGAAAATATCGAAGAGGCCGATGTAAATTTACAAAGTGATACAGCTATCTCACCAAATGCAGGACTGCTTAAAATTTCAGGTGAAAAGACAACTGTTGCTAATGTAACTCGTGCATTAAACAGACTTGGCGCTAGTCCTAGCGATATCATAGCGATACTTGAAAATTTAAAAAGAGTTGGCGCGATACATGTTGATTTGGAGGTTTTATAATGCAAATTGATAATACCTTGGCATTAAATTCATACAACAATATAAATGTTGATCAAAAAATTTTAGATAGAAAAAATGATGAACTCTTAAAAGAACAAACTGATGCTTTTGAGGCTTTTATGATAAAGGCTGTTCTTGATATAGCATTAAAAGAGCAAGAAGACGAGAAATCTTTGTTTCCAAAAGAGGCTGGATCTGATATATATAAGTCGATGTATAATGACACAATGAGCCGTGCTTTAAGCGGTGGGCTTGGGTTTAGTGAGCTTTTATTTAATTTTTTAAAGAGAGACTCTTAAGAAATTTAAATTTATGCCGATGTAATGCGTAAGAAACCTAAAAAAGGATACAAAATGATAAGTTCATTAGGCACAAACATCGGCTTTGGTGCAAATTCAGGCATTAAAACGCCTGAAGCTAGAAAAGAGCAGGAGCTATCTACTACTAACGTAGATAAAAATAGCAAAGTTGCTCAGATCGCAGCTGCTATCGCCGACGGAAGTTATGAGATAGATATTTCTAAAACGGCAAAGGCTGTAGCTGACGCGATAGCTTAAGTTAAAGGAAGTAGATGTTAAAGAGGTATTTGGACGAGGCGATAGCAAGTCTTGAAGAGCTTATAAAGGCAACAGTGCAAGACATAGAAAATATAAAAGAGGCAAAGCACTCAACTGTTGATGAGAGTGTGAAGAAAAAGCTATCTTTGGTTCGTGAATTTGAAACAACAAAAAAGGCTTTAGATAAAGAGCTGGTTAAAGTTTCAAAAGAAAATAACACGACCGCGCTTGCTAACGTACTTGACGATGAAGTTAAGTCTAAGCTCGTCCTTATGCGTTCAAAACTTGAAGAGCTACATGTTAAAAATAAAGAATACGCAAGACACGTTGTTGTTGTAAAAGAATTTTTCGACTCTTTAAATAAACAAATTTTTGGTCAAAATTCAAACGAATACGGCTCTACGAATAATTCAAATAATTTATATAAGACAAGGGTTTAGTCATGGCAAATATATTTATGTCTTTAAATACAGGAATTTCAGGACTAAACGCTGCCCAGCTTCAGATAAGCACAACCGGAAATAACATATCAAACGCAGATAGTAACTACTACACAAGACAGCGTGTCGTGCAGTCGGCTGCACCAGCTATGAACACTGTTCCCGGTGGTGTTGGCATGGGAACACAAGTAGATACCATAACTCGTATACATGATGAATTTACCTATTCAAGGCTAAAACTCGCCTCTTCAAATTCAGAAAGCACAGGCTACAAACAAAGAATTCTTCAAGAGATAGCACAAAATTTTCCAGACCTTGATGATAGAGGCATAGTAAGAGATATACAAAACTACTTTGGTGCATGGAATGATTTTGCGTCAAATCCAGACGAAGGCTCACAAAAGGTAAATTTACTAAATTTATCAAGTGTTTTATCTTCAAATTTAAATCAAGCGGCAAAGACGCTAGATAAGATCCAATATGAGATCGACGATATGATAAAGATAAATATCGAAGAGATAAACGATCTTGCCAAGCAAATATCAAATATAAATAAAGAAATTTTGCGCGTAGAAAGTGGCAGAGATGCCGGCATAAAAATAAACGCCAACGATCTTAGAGATAAACGCGACGAGCTTGAGCTTGCCATCTCAAGACTTGTAAATGTTTCAACTTACAAAAGCGATCTTTCTAGCAATTCACAAATCAATACCGGCATAACCGATCAGGGCAGATACTACTCGTTAAATATAGGTGGTGTTAGTATCATAGACGGTGTAAATTTCCACCCACTCTCTATCGATGAGACGGCAAACGGCGGATTTTCACAAATTTATTATGAGCGAGAAGACGGTAAAAGAATTCCGATGGAAAACTATATACAAAACGGTAAAGTCGACGCTGCTCTTGATCTTCGAGGAAGAAATTACGATACTTCAAGGATGAAATTTACCGACGGCACGGTTCAAAAATACATCGATAACCTTGATACGTTTGCTAAAACTTTGATAGATAATACAAATAATATTTATGCACAGTCGGCAGTTGAAGTTGCCGCAACAGATGAATTTAGCTTTTTGGAAGATTCTAAGACGCTTATGAATTATAATGAAGGCATAAGACAGGGCAGTTTTGATGTTATTGTTTATAATAATCAAGGCGAAGAGATAGCTAGAAAGACGATAAAGATCGACGGAACGACAACTATGAACGACACCACTTACGGTAACTCTATAGTTAGCGACTTTAACTCAAATTCCGACGATAATAACGACAACAACATGACAAACGATGTTAATGACTACTTTTCTGCATCTTATGCGTATGATAAAAACTCAAACAAAGGTTTATTTGCGGTTACGCCAAAATTTGCACAAGGCACGTATAGTATCGCCTTTGTCGATAACGGGACAAATTTCCCAGGAGTGATTGGAGTAAATAAATTTTTTACAGGCGATAATGCGAAAAATATCGATATAAATGATGAATTTAAAACAGACCATACCAAGATAAGAGCTTACTCAAAACCTGTTACGGGCAATAACTCCGTAGCTAACGGCATGGTTCAACTCCAATACAGCAAGCTTACATTCTACTCTAACGGTATTGCAATGGATAGAGAAGAGACGATAGAGGGTTTTTACCGATATGTGACTACGGATATCGCAAGTGACACCGAAAGCAATAACTTGCTAAACGAAACAAACACAAGTCTTATAAAGACGGCTGAGAGTGAATTTCAGTCTATAAGCGGAGTTGATACGAACGAAGAGCTTACAAATTTGATCCGCTTTCAAGCAAGTTACGGTGCCGCAGCTAAGATTATTACGACTGTAGATCAGATGCTTGATACTTTGTTGTCGCTTAAACAATGACTATTAAAGAAGTTCTTAATGCTCATGTTGCTAGTAAAAACAGCGATGATGAGCTTTTCTCTTACGCTGATCCACTTCAAGTAGCAACAAAATTTAAAGAGCCTCATATCGCACTTATCTGCGCTCTTTTTGCTTATGGTAACGCTAAGCTTATAGTGAAATTTCTAAATTCTCTTGATTTTAGTTTACTTGATGAAAATGAAGAGTATATAAAGAAAAATTTGACAAATCACAAATACCGCTTTCAAACCACAGAAGATGTAAAACAAATTTTTATAACTCTTTCAAGACTTAAAAGGCAAGGTGATATAGAGGAGATTTTTAGGCGAGGATTTGATAAAAATCACGCAATGATAGACGCTATAAACGAATTTATTAAATTTATTTACTCGCTAAACTCTTATCGTTCGCAAGGTTATGAGTTCTTCTTTTCAAAACCGTTTGATAAATCCCCAAGCTCTCCTTATAAAAGATATAACATGTATCTTCGCTGGATGGTTAGAGATAGCGATATCGATCTAGGACTATTTAAAAATTTAAACAAAAAAGATCTTTTGCTGCCACTTGATGTGCACACGCATCGAATTTCTCTTGCGCTTGGTCTTTGCACAAGAAAGAGCTATGACTTTCAAACAGTTTTGCAAATCACGCAAAAACTCATAGATTTTGATGAAAATGACCCCATAAAGTATGATTTTTCGCTTTATCGTATAGGACAAAAGTCTGAGCTTAACGAAATTTTTTCAAATATACGATAATTTTATCTTTTTAATAATTTTTATTTACAAATTTAAGTTACTATTTTCTTACTTTATTAAAAAGGAGAGTAGATGAAAAAGATACTTTTAGCAGGCGCTTTGGCTTGTACGGCTTTGTTTGCAAACGAGGTTGTGTTTGACCCAAAATCTCAAGATCACGTTGTTATCAACATGGAGCAACTTGGCGAAAAAGGTAATGTTGCCGTAGGCGAAGTTGTTGCTATTGATACTAGTCACGGCGTAGCGTTTTTCCCAAATTTAAAGGGTATCGCAAGCGGAATTCATGGCTTTCACGTGCATGAAAATCCAGATTGCGGTGCAACCGAAAAAGGTCTTGGCATGAAAGCCGGAGGACATTGGGATCCGGAAGGCACTAAGAAACACTCATTTGCATGGGATGACAAAGGACATAAAGGCGATCTACCTGTTTTGATAGTTGATGTTGAAGGTAACGCTCTATATCCTGTGCTAGCACCAAAAATTAAAAGCATAAGCGAGCTAAAAGGTCACTCCTTGATGATACATGTAGGCGGAGATAACCACCATGATCATCCAAAGCCTCTTGGCGGTGGTGGTGCTAGAATGATCTGCGGTGTTATAAAATAACGCGCTTTTTTGAGTTCCTAAACGGAACTCACTCTCTTTCTTTTCTTAAATTTTTCTTTTGCAATTAAATTTTTATATTAAAAACTGTAAAATAAACTCTTTATTTCATAAATGAGGTTAGTATGGAGTTTGATCTTATAGCTTATTGTGTATTTTTTGCCGCTGCATTTTTGGGTGGTTTTGTTGATGCTATCGCAGGTGGCGGAGGTCTTATAACCTTACCGGCCATCATGGCGATGGGTGTTCCTCCTCATGTCGCCCTTGCAACAAACAAACTCCAAGGAAGTTTCGGAAGTTTTACTGCCGCATTAAATTTTAGCTTAAAAGGCATGGTTGATTATAAAGAAATTTGGATCGGTATTGTTTTTGCTTTTATAGGGGCATGTATCGGCACGGCTCTTATTTTGGTGCTTGATGCTAAATTTTTGCAAGTAATCATACCGTTTTTACTGATCGCGATATTTATATACACTCTTTTTGCTCCAAAAGTCGGCGAAGAGGACAGAAAAGCAAGGATGAATATCCGCGCGTTTTATATATCCTTTGGTCTTGCACTTGGTTTTTACGATGGATTTTTCGGACCAGGAGCAGGGTCGTTTTGGACATTTGCCATAGTAGTCTTAATAGGCGCAAACATGAAACGAGCCGTTGCACATACAAAAGTTTTAAATTTTGTTAGTAATATCGTATCTTTAGGTGTATTTATCATCGGCGGACATGTGCTTTGGATAGTTGGCGTATTGATGGGTATTGGACAAATTTTAGGTGCATACATTGGGTCAAATATGGTTATAAAAAAAGAGGTAAAATTTATACGAACGATGTTTTTGATAGTCGTCGGTGCTACAATTTTAAAGCTCATTTATAGTTATTTTATGGGTTGATGCGATTAAATTTTAGCTAAAAGACCAAAAATAGCCTAAAAATTTAAAAGCTTAAAAAACTTTTAACAATATTTTTGATAAAATCACGACAAAAATTTTCAATAAGGTTGATGAATGAAAGATATTTTTCTTTTTTCGGATTTGATTTATCATAGCCATGCATTTGTGTATGCTTTTCACTTTTGTTTGGTTGCTATCATTGTAGTTTTAGTGGCTAAACTTGCAACAGCTAAAATGCAATTAGTTCCACGCGGTCTTCAAAATATAGTAGAGGCTTATATTGAGGGCGTTGTGTCAATGGGTAAAGATACTCTAGGTAGTGAAGAACTTGCTCGCAAATATCTTCCGCTTGTTGCAACTATCGGTTTTATCGTATTTTTCTCAAATGCTATCGGTATAATTCCTGGTTTTGAGTCTCCGACATCAAGTCTAAATTTAACTCTAACTCTTGCTCTTGTTGTTTTTGTTTATTACAACTATCAAGGTATAAAAAAGAATGGTTTCTTTAAATACTTCGCACATTTTATGGGACCAAGTAAGGTGCTTGCTCCACTTATGTTTGTGGTTGAGATTATTTCACACTTATCACGTATTGTTTCGCTTTCTTTCCGTCTTTTCGGTAACATAAAAGGCGATGATCTTTTCTTATTGGTTATGCTAACTCTTGCTCCTTGGTTTGCTCCGCTTCCGGCTTATGCGTTACTTACGCTTATGGCTGTGCTTCAAACCTTTATCTTTATGATGCTAACTTATGTTTATTTAGCTGGCGCTGTAGCTATAGAAGAGCATTAAAATTTTAAGCCACTTTTTGTGGCTTTTCTTCTTTTTTACTTAAATTTTTTACCTTAAAAACTCGATTTTTAGATATTTTAAAAGAAATAACTGATACAATACACTCTAATTTTTTTGCATAAATTACGCTAATAAAGGTTTATTATGTTTGAAGTCGTTATCGGACTTGAAGTTCATACTCAATTAAATACAAAAACAAAAATTTTCTGCTCTTGTTCAACAAGTTTTGGAGATGAGGCTAATACTCACGTTTGCCCAACTTGTCTAGCTCTGCCAGGAGCATTACCTGTTTTAAATAAAGAAGCCGTAAAAAAGGCTATAAGTTTTGGCACGGCGGTCAATGCAACCATAAATAAAAAATCTGTCTTTAATAGAAAAAACTATTTCTATCCAGATCTTCCAAAAGCTTATCAAATTTCGCAGTTTGAAATTCCTATAGTTGAAGGCGGAGAACTGTTTATAGATGTTAATGGTAAAAAAAAACGTATCGGTATAACAAGAGCGCACCTTGAAGAAGACGCAGGTAAAAACATTCATGAGGACGGCAGAAGTTTAGTCGATCTAAATCGTGCTGGAACACCTCTTCTTGAGATAGTAAGCGAGCCTGATCTTAGAAGCTCGGACGAGGCTGTGGCATATCTTAAAAAGCTTCATTCTATTTTGAGATTTTTAAATATAAGCGATGCGAATATGCAAGAGGGTTCGTTTCGTTGTGACGCAAACGTTAGTATCCGTCCAAAAGGCGATACAAAACTTTATACGCGCGTTGAGATCAAAAACCTAAACTCTTTTAAATTTATACAAAAAGCGATTGATTACGAAGTAGAGCGCCAAAGTATAGCTTGGGAAGATGGCAAATATGACGAGGAGGTTTACCAAGAAACACGTCTTTTTGATACAAATAATTTAGTTACACGCTCAATGCGAGGCAAAGAAGATAGCGCAGAGTATCGTTATTTCCCAGACCCTGATTTGCTTCCTGTAGAAGTTAGCGATGAGATGTATAATGAAGCTATTAAAATTCCTGAACTAGCAGATGAGAAAGTCGCAAGATACCAAAGTGAATTTGGCATAAAAGAAGATGATGCACTAAATTTAGTTAGCACAATCGAGATGGCTAGGTATTTTGAAGAGCTTGTTGGAGCTAAAATTTCGCCAAAACTTTGTGTAACTTGGTTACTGGTTGAGCTTAGTGGACGTCTAAAAAACGGTGTGACTATCGAGACCAGCCCCATAAATAGTGCAAAAATGATAGAATTTTTAACTCGCATAGAAGACGGCACTATAAGCGGCAAAGCGGGAAAAGAAGTACTTGACTATCTAATGGAAAACCCAAGCGAAAAAGTAGATGAGATAATCGAAAAACTAGGCTTAAAACAAGTTAGCGATGACGGTGCGATACTTGAGATAATAGACAGAATTTTAGGCGCTAACGGCGATAAAGTTGCCGAATACAAAGCAGGAAAAGAAAAGATGTTTGGCTTTTTTGTCGGACAGGTCATGAAAGAGGGCAAGGGTGCGTTTAACCCTGGCAAAGTAAACGAGCTTTTAAAGTCAAAATTAGCTTAATGGTATAGTATCGCCCTTGTTCTAAAAAATTTGATCACGAGAGCTAATGATAAATAGTTATTTTGGTCTTGGGTCAAATTTTTACTTATTTTAAAATACGCCTTTTGTTTATGCTTGGTGTTTGAAATTTTATTAAAAGAGAGATTATGAAGATAGCAGTTATTGGAGCCGGTAAATGGGGAAGTGCGCTTTTTCACGCTCTTAGTGAGAAAAATGAATGTGTCATAAGCTCTAGAACGCCTCGTGATATTAAAAATTTTGTAAGCTTAAAAGAGGCGCTTGAATGCAAATATCTTGTTTTTACTATACCAACTCAAGCTATTGCGCAGTGGCTTGAGCAAAATTTTAAATACAATGGTCAAAAAATTTTAGTTGCCAGTAAGGGCATCGAGACCAAAAGTTCAAGCTTTTTAAATGAAATTTATCAACGATATGTTCCAAAGGAAAATTTAGCTTTTCTATCCGGACCTACTTTTGCAAAAGAGGTTGAAAAGAAGCTTCCATGCGCTCTTGTGATAAGCTCGGTTAATCAAAACCTGGCTCTTGAATTTGCAGGATTTTTTCCTAGCTACATAAAGGCTTATGCCTCAGATGATGTTATAGGTGCTGAAATTTGTGGCGCTTATAAAAACGTGATCGCTATCGCAGGAGGAATTTGTGACGGACTTGGACTTGGCAATAATGCTCGCGCTAGTCTTATCTCAAGAGGTCTTGTCGAGATGGCTAGATTTGGCAAATTTTTTGGTGCAAAAGACGAGACATTCTTGGGTCTTAGCGGAGCGGGAGATCTTTTCTTGACAGCATCAAGCGTTTTATCAAGAAACTACCGTGTAGGTATCGGACTGGCTAAAAATGAGAGCTTGGAGAAAATTTTAAACGAGCTTGGAGAGGTTGCTGAGGGCGTAGAAACGGCTAGGGCTATTTTAAAGATAGCTAAAGAAAATGACATCTACACTCCTATCGCATGCGAAGTAGTTAAAATGCTTGATGGAAAAGACGTTTACGAAAGTGTTCGATCTCTTTTAGAAAAACGATAAATTTGAGATAAAGTATGAAATTTTTATATTTGTTATTTGCGCTTTTTAGCGTGCATTTGTGGGCAAATGAAGTTAGTCTTAGAGCTATGGCAACGCAAATGGTTATGGTCGGTTTTCACGGTTCAAATTTAAAAGATACTAATGTTAAAGCCATGTTAAGCGATGCCGGTTACGGACGCTTTGGCGGAGTTATGCTTTTAGCTAGAAATGTTAGTGATAAAGAAAATTTAAAGGCTTTAACAAAAGCCATAAAAGAAAAAAATGGTAAAATTTTCATAGCCATTGACGAAGAGGGTGGCAACATCAGTCGTTTAAAGTCACTTGGTTTTACCTACCCGAGTGCGTTTGAAGTGGCTCAAACTCTTAATATTAACCAGACTTATGAGATGTATGTCAAGATGGCTAGAAATTTAAAAGAACTTGGTATTAATCTAAATTTTGCTCCCGTTCTTGATCTACATGATGTAAATTCTCCGATAATTGGAGCAAAAGAGCGTGCTTATAGTCAAAATGCAACAAAGGTAAGTTTTTATGCCAATTCTTTTTTAAAGGCATTTGCTAAAGAGAAAGTTTTAACAACTTTAAAACATTTTCCCGGTCATGGCAGCTCTGCGCATGACTCTCATAAAGACAAGACTGTTGTTACGCTAGATAATGCTGCACTTTTGCCTTATGAAGATGCTATAAATAAAAATTTAGCCGATATCGTTATGGTCGGACACTTGTATGTTGATGGTTTAGATGTAACTCAGCCTGCCACCTTTTCAAGAAAAGTTATAAATGATCTACTTCGCAAACAGCTTGGCTTTAAGGGTGTTGTTATAAGCGATGACATGCTTATGAAAGGCGTTGGAGAAGGCGCACTTAAAGATAAGATAGTTAAATTTATAAATGCAGGAGGCGATATCTTGCTTTTTAGTGAATTTAAAATTTCAAAACAACGCACTGCCGAGATCGTTGTGCAGCATATAATTGACGGCGTAAATGAAAAAAAGATAAGCAAGGAGCGTATAAAAGCCTCTTATGATCGCATAATGGCTCTAAAAAAGAAAATTTAACAAGAAGCTTGTCTTGTTAAATTTATCTTATAAATTTTCAAAGTGTTTTTCTAAATTTAGCCTTGTTCGATCATTTATTGCTTGTGCTTCTTTGAAATTTTCATCTACCAAAACCTCTATCCTGTTTAGAATTTCAAACAGTTGGGCTTCCCATTGTTGCGCATCTTTGTTTGCATTCATGGTTTGGATAAATGTTAGTTTTTTACTGATATTGCTTAGCTCTTCTAAAAATTTATCTCTATTTTCTTCGTTTTTTAAGATATCGTTATTTAGTGCATCTTGCCTTAATAAGCGAATTTCATTATCTATAGCGTCACAAAAACCTTGATAATTTTTAGAATTTTGTTTGTTTGTGTTATTTGCTGTGCCACTACCGCTAATGGGTTTTAAAGCTTCTTCTTTGTCGAGTTTTCTTGTTAGTTTTTGTATCTGAAAAAACAAAAACATAGCCGCCGCTATAGCCAAAAATAGATAAAAACCTATATCGTCATTCATTTGTGTCCTTTTTTGTATTTGTAAAATCCTTCAAGCGTTATTATAGCAAGTGCGACCCAGATTAGGCAAAAAGAGATGATTTTATAAATTCCTACACTTTCGCCGTATAAAAATATCGCCAAAAGTATGGAAATGCTGGGATTTATATACTGCAAATACCCCATGGTGCTTAAATTTATACGTGTGGTTGCTGCACTAAAAAGCAGCAAGGGCACAACTGTAACAGGACCGCAAAGTATCAGTAAAAAGCCGTTTAAATCAGCCATAAAATGACTTTGAGAACTATGCAAAAGATATAAAAAGTAAGTCATGGCAATTGGCGTAATCAGTAAATTTTCTACAAAAAGTCCCTCAAGTGCTGCAACCCTTATCTTTTTCTTGATGAGCCCGTAAATTGCAACTATAGTTGCTAAAAGAATGGAGAGAACAGGCAAGGAGCCAAGTGTTAAGCTTTGGATCAAGATAGCTAAAACCACAAAAAAGACGGCAACTTTTGCACCGTTTGTTATATTTTCTTTAAGAGCAAAGCAGCCAATAAGTATAGAAAGCAAGGGGCTTATGAAATTTCCAAAACCTGCTTCTAAAACAAGCCCTGCATCTACGGCATAAACAAATATACACCAGCTTGAGCTAAGTAAAAGCCCGCTGATAAACAGCCAAAATGTTACATTGAAATTTAGTAAAATTTTAATCAAAGATGAAATACGTTTTAGATATACCAAAACTAAAAGTAGCACTAAAACTGACCAGAGCACTCTGTGAGCTACTATCTCATATGGATTAACTCCATTAAATTGTTTAAAAAATACAACCAAAAAGCCCCATAGGCAAAATGCGCTAATGCCAAAAATAAGACCTAGTCGTTCTTCTTTCATGACTTTGACTTTGTGTTTATCATAGTACTAAAACCACTTAAAAATAGTGCGATCCATATAAGAACAAATGAAATCCCTCTGTAGAATCCAAGCTCTTCATGAAATAAAAACACACCGCATAGCATAGAGAGGGTGGGAGAAAGATACTGTATATAGCCGATCGTGCTTAAATTTATACGGGTAGTGGCAGCATTAAATGCCAGTAATGGCACGACGGTAGCGATACCTGAAATTATCATAATGGTTGTATTTGTGCCGTTTGTGAAGTGGTTTTGCGAGATCAAGGATAGATAAAAAACATATCCAAGTGCAAAAGGCAAAACAAGTAATGTTTCTATAAAAAGCCCTTCAAGCGCGGTGACTCTTATCTGCTTTCTAACAACTCCGTAAAGTGCAAATGTTATCGGCAAAAGCAGTGATATAACAGGAAGTGCTTTTAGGGCATAAATTTGAACCCCGATGGCAAATATCACGATAAATATCGCAATGGCTGAAATCTTACTTATCTTCTCTTTAAAGACTAAAAATCCAAATATAATGTTCATTAACGGGTTGATAAAATACCCCAAACTAGCCTCTAAAATTTTATCATTAGCTACTGCGTATACGTAAACTCCCCAGTTTGCACTAATCAATAAACCGCTTAAAAAAAGAGCCTTTCTTGTGCTTTTATTTTGAAGTAAAATTTTAATATTTTGAAGTTTTTTGATAAACAAAAGAACGATCGACATGAAAAATACAGACCAAATTATACGGTGAGCTAAAATTTCATATGCGCTTACACTTTCGTCAAAAAGCTTAAAAAATATCGGAAAAAATCCCCAAACAACAAACGAACTTACGGCATAGAAGAAGCCCTGTGTTTTTTGATTTTTAATGTCCATTTGTTACCTTGAGAGTGTTAATGTTTTTGGTTTAAGTGCGAGATTATAGGGCTTTTATGTTTAAGAGTTGATTAATGTAAAATTTAGAATTTACTTTAAGTTTTAAGTGCTATAATCGTGAGATTAAATTTAATCAATAAAGGTTTTTTATGAGTTGGAGTCGTGACAGTTGGAGGAAATACAGGGCTTTACAGCAGCCTGTTTATTCGAATTTAGATGAGTTGAGAGATGTTGAAAATAAACTTAAAACCCTTCCGCCGCTTGTTTTTGCGGGTGAGGCTAGAAAATTAAAAACAGAGCTTGCAAAAGCTTGCGATGGTAACGCATTTTTGCTTCAAGGCGGGGATTGTGCCGAGAGCTTTTTAAATTTAGGCGCAAATAACATAAGAGATATGTTTAAGCTTTTGCTTCAAATGGCTATTGTTTTGACATTTGCAGGAGGCTGTCCTATCGTCAAAGTAGGGCGTATGGCAGGACAGTTTGCAAAGCCTAGAAGTAGTGACTTTGAAGAGGTAGCAGGAGTAAGGCTTCCTAGCTATCGTGGAGATATCATAAATGGCTTTGAATTTAACGAAACGGCCAGAATTCCTGATGCAAAACGCATGATAGAAGCTTACTATCAAAGCGCATCAACAATGAACTTGCTTAGAGCGTTTTCTCGCGGTGGTTTGGCTGATTTGCATCAAGTGCATAAGTGGAATTTGGGCTTTATTAAAAAGCCTGATATCGGCGAAAAATATGCACAACTTGCCGATGAGCTAACCAAAACTCTTGCCTTTATGGCAGCTTGCGGGCTAACGTCTGAAAATACTCCTACGCTAACTCAAACAGCTGTTTATACCTCACATGAGGCGCTTTTGTTGCCTTATGAAGAGGCTATGACTAGAGAGGATAGCTTGACCGGAGATTGGTATGATTGTTCTGCACACATGCTTTGGATAGGTGAAAGAACCAGGGGTGTAGATGACGCTCACGTACATTTCTTAAGTGGTATAAAAAATGCCATCGGTGTTAAGATCGGACCTACGGCTACGGCTCAAGATATCATCGATCTATCAAATAAACTTAACCCAGAAAATGAGGTTGGCAGACTAAATGTCATCATCCGTATGGGGGCTGATAAGATAGAGAAAAATTTACCTCAAATTTTGCGCGAGCTAAAGAGAGAAGGATTAAATATACTTTACAGCATAGACCCTATGCATGGCAATACCGTAAAAAGCTCGAATAATTATAAAACACGCGAATTTGATAAAATCATAAGCGAAGTTAGAAGCTTTTTTGAGATACACAAGGCAGAAGGAACTCATCCTGGTGGCATACATCTTGAGATGACGGGACAAGATGTTACCGAGTGTACCGGCGGAACACTAAACGTAACAGAACAAAGCCTAGAAGAGCGCTATGAAACACAATGTGACCCTCGCTTAAATGCCGATCAAGCGCTTGAGCTTGCATTTTTAATCGCAGACTTCCTAAAAAAAGCTTAACAACATAATTTTAGTGCAAATTTTTTGCACTAAAATTTCTCTTTTCATATTTCCCAAATTATACTTTAGCTAATAAATTTTCTTAGTTTTTAATCTTTTTTTTGTTAAATTCATAAGTTATTTAATGTTTATGGAGAAAAATATGCAAAATATTTATGATTTAGTCGTAGTCGGCGGTGGTCCTTGCGGTATAGCGACGGTTGTTGAGGCTAAAAGAAACGGACTTCATAATGTTCTATTGTTAGAAAAAGGTGATAATCATAGTCAAACTATAAGAAAATTTTATAAAGACAATAAACGCGTAGATAAAGAGTATAAGGGGCAAGATAGCACTATTCACGGAGTTGTTGCGTTTGAAGATGGAACAAAAGAGAGCACACTTGACTTTTTTGATAAGCTTTTAGATGAAGAAAAGATTAAGGCTATATTTAACTCCGAGGTTGAAAGTATCAAAAAAGACGGTGATCTACTTAACGTAACAACTGTAAATGCAACCTTTAAGGCAAAAAGCGTAATGATATCTATCGGCAAAATGGGCAGGCCAAATAAGCCGGATTATAAAATCCCGCCTTCACTAAACCAAGTGATAAATTTTAACCTTGATAACTGCACTAAAGGCGAGAAGGTTTTAGTTGTAGGAGGTGGAAATTCTGCCGTTGAATACGCGATTGAGCTTTGTTTATATAACAAAACTACGATAGCTTATAGAAGAGATGATTTTTCACGTGTAAACGAAACAAACAAAGATGCTTTGTGGGAGCTTGAAAAACATAAAAAGATCAAAGTCCGTTTAAATCACGATATAACAGAGTTAGAAAACGAAAGTGGACGTGTTAGAGTGCACTACTCAAACGGTAAAATTCGTGTATATGACCGCGTTGTTTATGCCATAGGAGGCTCAAGTCCGGTTGATTTTTTACAAAAATGCCAAATCGCAATGGACGAAAAAGGCAATCCAATAGTCGATGAGAAATATCAAAGCAATATACCGTCGCTTTATATCGGAGGAGATATAGTTCTTAAAAACGGCGGCTCAATAGTTGCCGCGCTAAATCACGCGCATGTCGTAGTAAAAGATATCATTGCCAAAAGAGGATAATAGGCTTGAAGCTTCTCGTATCGGCTATCTTTTTAACTTTTTTTACAATTGCTATATGGATAGGGCTTAGTGACAAAAACACTGAATTTAAAGAGGGCGAACGCCAACATCCCATCCATCTCATCAGCTTTGAAAATTTACCTCAAGAAGAAAAGGCTAAGTATATAAGCAAGGATGATTTGTTTGAGTATGGCGGTTATATAACACCAAAAAGCTATACTCAAAATTTCGTCTTAAACGATGAAACACAGTTAAGTACTAACGTCGAGGAGCTTCAATCTTTAGTACGCGAACTAGCTAGTAAAAATGCGATTTTAGCACAAGATAATATCGATATGAGCGAGAAAAATATCGAATTTATAAGCAAAGTAAATTTACTAAAAGAGGAATTCGAAAACGAAAAGGAGCTTATAAATCAAAAAAATTCTCATAATCTAACGGAGCTTGAAGCACAGCATTTTATCAACATAGAAAATATAACTAAACGCTTAAACGAAGCACAAGCCGACATGATAGAAAGCTCTAAGGCTTATGAGAAAAAGATAGTTGACCTTGAAAACGCTTTAAATGAATTAAGTATTAGCGACAAAAACTATAAAGCTCAAATGCAAGAGAAATTTGCTAAGGAAAAAGATCAAGCAGAGGCAAATATAAGCGCCTTAAGCAGCCAAAACATCGAGTTATTGTCCAAGGTTAAAGAGCAAGCTCAAAAGATAGATGAGCTTAATGAAAATATCTTACAAATGAGAATTCTAAGCAAAAATGAGCTTGAAACTTTACAAAACGAGCTTGAACAAGAAAGAAATGACGCTTCAAATTTAAGTTTTAAACACAATAAAGAGCTTAGAATCATAACTGAAGGGTTTGAAACTCAAAGACTTGTTATGGAGGATGAGCTTTCAAAGAAAGCAAATTCCGTGCTAGACTTAAAAAAGAGCTTAGAAGATACAAAAACCGCTCTTGATACAAGCCGCTATGAGCTTAAGCTTTTGCAAAAAAGTTTACAGGCTAAAGATGATACAGCTAAAAATTATAACGGTCAAAACTTGGAATTAAACGCAAGTTTGATGGCTTTAAAAAAAGAACATGAAACATTAAAAGATAGAAATTTAAAAACCGAAGAAGAGCTTAAGACAAGTAATGCAATGGTCTTAAGTATGGCTAAAGACCTTGAAAAACTAAAGCTAGAAAATACAAAATTTAAAGAACTAAACGCATATGCAGATAATGACATAAAAGAGTTAAAAGCAAAGCTATCCAATGCTCAAAAAGAATTTGGCGAGCTAAATGCCCAGTATCTAAAAACAAATGAGACTTTGCAAAAAAATGCTAAAAATTTAAATGAACAAAGTGTAGTTATCATCGATCAAAATAAAAAAATTAGCGAAACAAATTTAAAGCTTGATGAAATGACTGCCAAATTTGTCGATAAGCAAGCAGAAGTAAAAAATTTAGAAAATAATATAAGCGAGCTAAATTTAAAACTAAACAATAAACAAATCGAGCTTGAGGCTCATCAAAGAAGTTTAAAGATAGATAGGCAAAATTATGAAATTTTACGCCAAGAGATAAATATGCTTGAAAAAAAGGCGGAACAAAATTTACCTCCAAGCGAATACAATGCAACGGCAAGTATAACGATAAAATCCCTAAAAAACGAGCTTAAAGAGGCTAAAAGGTTAGCACAAGATAGTAATGAAACCATAAAAGAGCTCACCGATAAGATAAAGCAGCTTCACGCAAGGCAGTCAAATAGCACAAGTGAGCAAATCGCGGAGCTTCAAAAAGATATAGAGCAAAATTTAGACAAGCAAGATGCTTTAGAGGATGAAAATGCAAAGCTAAAAATGATACTTGAAGCGCAAACGAAGCCAGAAATTCCTACGAAACTCGTGCTTATCTCTAGCCTTGAGTGTATCGACATGGATGCAAGAGATAAAATAAGCGTAATGTGCAAAAATCGCGTGAGTGAATTTTTGCAAAGATTTACAGCAAATTATATTTATGAAATCACCCCGATAGTTGATCAAAAGAACTTTGTTATACCGCAAAATGTCGCACAAAATATCAAAAAAGACGAGCTAGGACGACTTAACGAGTATGTAAACTATGGTGTTGGTAAAGAAAGAGCAAAGGCTGCAGCTGAGCTCGTAAAAGATGAGTTCGGAGAGTTTGCTCGCATAAGCTTTAGCTCGGAAATGATAGTTAAAAACAATGCAAGAGGCTTTGTTTTAAAGGTTTATAGATGATCCTTTCTCAGCTTAAAGACGGATATAAATATAACTCCGATACGCTTATGCTTTATGGGTTTATTTGTGAGAATTTAAATCCATGGTTTAAAGGCAGGGTGCTTGATGTTGGTTGCGGATGTGGAATTTTGGGTCTTTTGTTGAAGCGAGATTTTAGCGGAATGCAGCTTAGTTTGCTTGATGTGCAAGAGATAAATTTAGACATTTCGCGTAAAAATGCCGCAGAAAATTTTCTTGAGATTAAAACTATAATGGCTGATTTTAACACATTTAAAGACGGCAATAAATTTGAGCTTATCGTTTCAAATCCTCCGTTTTATCACGAGGGCGTCAAACAAAGTCAAAACAAACACACTGCAATTAGCCGTTATGCGTCGTTTTTGGGTCTTAGGGAATTTTTATATAGTGCAAATCAAAATTTAAAGTCAAATGCAGAGTTGATATTTTGCTATGATGCTATTTGCCTTAACGAAATTTTCACACTTTTGGATGAATTTAAGATAAAACCTATTTGCGTCAAATTTGTTCATTCAAAAGAGCAAAGTTGTGCGAATTTAGTTTTGATCAGAGCCAAAAAAGGCTCTCGTTCAAAGTGTAAAATTTTACCGCCTATTATATTAATGAAAGATGGTAGTTACTCAAAAGAGGCAAATGAAATTTTTAAAAAAGCGGATACAAAAAGTAAGGGTTATGAATGAAGCAAGATGGTTTTGAGTGGGAATTTGACCCTAGTTTTTGTGAAGAGTGTGGCGGCAAATGCTGCACTGGCGAGAGTGGATATATCTGGATAGATGAGGGCGAAAGTAGATTTTTAGCTGAGCATTTGGGGCTAAATGAAGATGAATTTAAAGAAAAATTTCTAATAAAAGTCGGTAAAAAATTTAGCATAAAAGAAAAAAGTCATGAAGATGGATATGCTTGTGTGTTTTTTGATGAGATAAATAAAAATTGTTCTATTTACGAGTTTCGTCCATCACAGTGCAGAAGTTTTCCGTTTTGGGACTATTTTAGAAAAAATTTAGGAGAGTTAGAGAGAGAATGTATTGGCGTAAAATTTTTATAACCGCTTCTTTGTTTTTTGCTATTTTTATTACAAATATAAACGCCGATGACGAGTTAAATTTAAGCATACTGCAAGCACTTACACTGCAAAATGATGGCAACATAGAAAATTCTATCGTTATATATGAGGAGCTTTTTGAAAAAACCAAGCAAGTTGCTTACTTAAAAGAGGCGTTAAAGCTAGCCTATGCGTCAAGTAGTCCAAAGCTTAAAGAGCTTTTGGAAAAAAGCGAGGTTTCACTTAAGGATGATAGTGAATTTATACGTATCAAGGTTGCTGATATGGTAAACGCAAAACAGTTTTCATATGCCAGAAATATCATGAGGGATTTGGTCTCAAAAGAGCCAAACGTAAGAAATATCTTGATCTTAGGCACGATATGTATGCTACAAAACGATAGCATAACGGCGTTAAGGTATTTTGAAGAAGCTTATAATTTAGATAAAAATGAAGAAACGCTATTGCGTATAGTCGATGTTTTGATAAATCAACTTGAAAAGCCACAAGATGCACTTTCGTATTTGCAACGATACAAGGATGAGTTTGGTTGCACGATAAAAATTTGTGAAACGATGTCTGATTTATATTTGCAAACACAAAATTTTACCAAGATGGTAGAAATTTGCGAAGAACTTTATGCTATCAGCCAGAATAAAAATTATCTTGAAAAGGCACTGCAAATTTTCATTTACGATAAAAATTATAAAGCCGCTGCTGAGTTTTTGAAAAAATATAGCTATAATGATACAGTCTTAATGGAAATTTACGCTACCATGAAAAGCTATGGTGATGCTTATGTCCTTGCCGTTAAAATTTATAATGATACTAGGGATCTTGAATTTTTAGCAAGGGCTGCTGTTTTTGAGTATGAGATGTATGACAAACACGAGCAAAAACAACTTGAAAGCGTAATGGATAAATTTGAAGCAAGTGTGGTTAAGCTTGATAAAGAAATTTATCTAAACTACTACGGGTATTTGCTCATAGATCATGATGTGGATGTAAAAAAGGGTATAAGTCTTGTAAAAAGAGCTCTTGAAATTTCACCTGATTCTCCGTATTATCAAGACTCTCTTGCATGGGGATATTATAAGCTTGGTGACTGCAAAAAAGCAAAAGAGATAATGCTAAAGGCTATACAGGACTTTGAATTTAAAAATACAAAAGAGGCAAAAGAGCATTTAAATTTAATAGAAAAGTGCATTAAGAAATCAAACAAAGGGTCTAAAAAATGATACTTGACGAGATCATAAACAAAACACAAGAGGATCTTGAAGAACGAAAGAAGAAGTATAAAATGGAGTGGTTGGAGCGCGCTTACAGCGCTAATCCTTATGTTCCAAGAAATGTTATATCTGCGCTAAAAAGCACAAAAGACGAACCTCTTAGAATCATCGCTGAAGTAAAAAAAGCAAGCCCTAGCAAGGGCATAATCAGAGAGGATTTCACCCCTTTAAGTATAGCAAAAGAGTATGAGACCGCAAATGTTAATGCTATAAGCGTTTTAACCGAACCTCATTGGTTTAAGGGTAATGTTGAGTATTTAACGCAAATAAGACGATATACATCAACGCCCCTACTTAGAAAAGATTTTATCGTAGACAAATATCAACTTTTAGAAGCATTGATATTTGGTGCGGATTTTGCTTTACTTATAGTAAAAGCGCTAAGTTTGACCAAGCTAAAAGAGCTTATGGAGTATGCAAAAGGCATAGGACTTGAAATTTTAGTCGAAGTGCATGACATGAAAGATCTTGAAAAAGCCTTAGAAGTTGGAGCAAAGATAATTGGTATAAATCATAGAAATTTAGACACATTTACCATGGATATGGGGCTTTGCGAAAAGCTTGTGCCTGTTATCTTAAAGGCCTCAAAAGACAAAGTGATAGTTGCAGAAAGTGGGCTTGAGAGCCACGAACAACTTATGGAGCTAAATAAAATCGGTGTTGATGCGTTTTTGATAGGAGAACATTTTATGCGTAAGAAAAGTATCGCTGAGGCTGTAATATCAATAAAAGGAGGTATGTGATGGAGCATCTTTGTGCGCCATGGAGAAGTGAATATTTTGGCTCAAAACCCGACGGATGTGTCTTTTGTAATATCATAAATCATCCAGAAAACGATGATAAGGCGGGAGTTTTATTTCGAGCGAAGTATTGTTTTGGGATAATGAATCTCTATCCGTATACCCCTGGTCATTTTATGGTTATACCACTTAAACACACGGATAAGATAGAGGACTTGCAAGACAATACTTGGCTTGAGATGAGCCGTTTTGTAAGAGAGGGTGTTAAAATTTTAAAAAATGAGCTTCATGCAGAAGGCGTAAATATAGGCATGAATTTAGGCGCTGCAGCCGGTGCAGGGATAGCCGAGCACGTGCATTATCATCTAGTGCCTAGATGGAGTAGGGATACAAATTTTATAACTACGATATCTGATGTTAGAGTAAACGGAGTTCCGTTTCATCCTCTTTTTGAAAAGTTAAAAAAGGCATTTAGTGCCATTATCTGAACTTGAAATAAATCCGTGGTTGGAGAAAAAAAACGAATTTGAAATTTTAATCGACGCTAGAAGCCCACATGAGTATGCATATTCTCATATAAAAAATGCGCAAAATTTAT
This sequence comes from Campylobacter sp. RM9328, assembly GCF_012978615.1. Taxonomy (NCBI): domain Bacteria; kingdom Pseudomonadati; phylum Campylobacterota; class Epsilonproteobacteria; order Campylobacterales; family Campylobacteraceae; genus Campylobacter; species Campylobacter sp. RM9328. The sequence goes on from NZ_LIWF01000004.1 coordinate 122,367, forward strand.
ATGCGCTAAACGATAAAGAACATCACGAAATAGGCTGCATATACAAAGAAAACAGATCTTTAGCAAAAGTTCTTGGTGCAAAATACATATCCGAAAATTTGCAAAATATCATAGATAAGGTTTATGATAGTTGCAAAGTTGGCTCGGTTGTTGGGGTATACTGCGCAAAAGGAGGCATGAGATCAGCCTCGATAGCAACCGTTCTTAGCATGATAGGATATAGAGTTATTAGACTAAACGGCGGGTATAAAGGCTTTAGGGCACATGTAAGACAGGCGCTAGAGTCGCAGGTTGATACTAAATTTATAACACTTTTTGGCAATACTGGTTGCTTTAAAACCAAACTCATAAAGGTGCTTTCTCCGTCTATAAATTTAGAAAATATAGCAAATCATTTAGGTTCGGTTTTTGGCGAGATAAACGGGGCTCAGCCAAGCCAAAAAGCATTTGAGGATGAATTGTTTTTTGAGCTTAATAGGCTAAAAGGTGAAGTTTGTTTTGCTGAAGGAGAGAGTAGAAAGATAGGCTCGCTTACTCTTCCTGCCACTTTACATGAAGCTTTAAGAAGCGGTGTTTGTGTTGAAGTAAAGGCTGGCTTATCGCGCAGGATAGAGTGCATAATGCAAGACTATCAAAACGTGGATGATAAATATTTTTATGCTTGCATGAGCAAAATTTCTCCTTTTATAGAAACAAAAGCAAAACAAGAAGCCATAGAGGCATTTGGGCGTAACGATATAGCAAAAGTGAGTGAAATTTTACTAACAAAATACTATGATAAGGTCTATAAAAAACCAGCAAAGATAGATATTAGTATAAATTCTGATAATTTTGACGAAGCACTTTTAAAGCTTAATGAGATAAGAGAAGAGGTTTTACGAGGAGAATTTCCTCGTAAATGATTAAAGACCCAAGATATTTTCTAGTCCAATATAAATAACAGCCGATGATATAGCTGCCGTAGGCAGTGTGATAACCCATGCAAGAAGTATAGGTTTTACCATGTTCCAGTTTGCGTTGTTGTTTACTATGCCGATACCAAGCACTGCCCCGATAAGTATATGTGTAGAACTTACTGGTATGCCAAGCTTGGTTGCCAGTAGTATCACAAGGCTGGCCGCAAACTCTGCACTAAATCCTGTAGTAGGAAGTATCTCGGCTAGTTTTGAGCCGATTGTAGTAATAACCTCTTTGCCTAAAAACCAAAGTCCTATAACAAGAGCTATACCAAAGGTAACCATAGCTACGTTAGGTATAGGTGAGGCTTCATTTATTGTGCCTGTTTTTAATACATCAAGTATAGCGGCAAATGGACCTACCGCATTTGCAATATCGTTTGCGCCGTGAGAAAAAGCAAAAGATGATGCGGTAAAAATTTGAAACCAAGAAAATATCCTGTTTATGCTTTTTTCGCTATCGTTCTTGTTCATGACATTTATGATGGCAAAGCTGGCAAGATAAGCTAACGCGCCTATAACAAATATAATCCATATCGTCTGGATCGTGCTAACTGTTAAATTTAAGTGCTTAAGACCCTTAAATAACATCATGCCTGATATCACCATAGCGGCAAAGCTTGCTATAAAAGGTATGTGTTTTTTCATTGCGCTAAATGTATCAAGAGCTTTTTCGCGCTCTTTCATCTTTTTGATGTTTGATTTGTATTCGCTATATCCGTTGTTTTCTATGTCGTCTTCATCGATCATTGCCATTCTTGTTATGGTTGAAATTTGCACATCTTTAGGAAGGCTTTTAAGCGATCTTATAAATTCTTCTTTGTATGCCTTTCGCTCGTTTTTTAGTGCTTTTAAAGATAACTTTAGCTCATGTGTTGGCTCCAAGATCTTTCTTTTTATGTATTTATAGATCATATAAGATACTGCGCCACCAAGTAGCGGAGAGATCACCCAGCTAAAGACTATGCTTCCTATGCCTTTCCAAGAGATCATACCAAGCGCCTCTTGACTCCCGTATGTTGTGTACCCCATGATCACACCGGCTCCTACGATACCGCCTACGATAGAGTGTGTAGTTGAAACAGGAAGTCCTCTTTTTGTAGCGTAAAAAAGCCAAAGTCCGGAGCTTAAAAGAGCAGAGGTCATTATCGCTACGAATTTCATGGGATTCATCCCATCTTCTGGGAATTTTATTATGCCGTTTCTAATGGTTGCCGTAACTTCCGAACCTGCAAATATCGCGCCACTTAGCTCAAAAATAGCTGCGATAATAAGAGCTTGTTTTAGCGTTAGAGTTTTTGCCCCAACGCTTGTTCCAAAGCTATTTGCCACATCGTTTCCACCGATGTTAAATGCCATGAAAATACCAAAAATACTTGCTATGGAAAATAAAAAGAAGTGATTTGTCGGGATGTATTGATACCCCCATATAAAAAAGCCGCCACTACAGATGGCAAATATAAACAAAGCTAATAAATTTTCCCTTGACAAAAGCAAAATAGCCTCCTTTGTAATTGTGTCAGCATTATATCTTGAAATTTATTAAAGTTTTTAGAATTTTTATGTATGAAATTTATTATATAATTACTTTCAAACAAAACGGATAAAATACATAAATTTTTTATGTATTTTATAAAAAATAAGGGATATAAAATGATAATAGCCATAGACCTTGGCTCAAATACTTTTCGTCTAAATTTAATGCAAAATTTAAATGGAAAATATGAAATCATCGATACTTTTGAGCGTATAGTAGGATCTGCAAGAGGACTAAAAAGAAGCGGTAAGATATCAAATGAAGCAAAAGAGGATATATTTAAAGCTATAGCGCAGGCAAAAGAGAAATTTGACTTTGATAAAATAAACCATATAGCTGTTGCCACGCAGGCATTTAGAGTGGCTAGTAACGCGGATGAAATTTTTAAGGAGATAGAGCAAAAATTTAATGTCAAATTTAAAATAATAAGCGGCGAAGCCGAAGCAAAACTTACATTTTTAGGTGTTAAAGAAGCGCTTAATGGGCTTGGCATGGATACTAAGAACTCTGTTTTTATAGATCTTGGAGGCGGAAGTAGCGAGATAAGCAATGGAGATAATTTTAAAAGCTTTGAGTTTGGTATCATTACTTTTTGCGATCAGTTTGACAATGATATCTCTTTGATGAGAAAAAATGTTGCAACTACCACCAAAGAAGCTAAAGAATTTCTAGCTAAATTTGATAAAAAACATATCATTTTAACATCAGGTGTGCCGACAACTATGGCAGCGTTAAAGCTTGGTATGGGTTATGATGATTATGACAAAAGTAGAGTAAACGGATACAGGTTGTTTAAGGATGATTTTGATGGGCTGATGTGTGAAATTTTAAAATTTGATAACGAAAAAGCCGATAAACTCCTGGGTAAAAATCGTAAAATGCCGATGCTTGGTGGTATGCTTTTGTTAAAAGAACTTTTGTGTAACGAAAAAGCCGAGCTTGTTGTCATAGATGATGGTCTTAGAGAGGGTGTCGGGGTGGCGTATTTTAATAAAAGCCTAGATGAAATTTTAAAATTTTAGCCTATTTTTGATATTATTTCGGGATAAATTTTATAAAGGAAGATCATGAGCATAAGAGAAGAAATTTTATCTGATATTAAAGAGGCCATGAAGGCTAAAAATGAATTTTTAAGAGATACGTTGCGCACTATAAATGCTGCTATAAAACAAGTCGAAGTCGACAATCGTATAGAAATGACCGACGAAGTAGTGTTACCGATACTTCAAAAAGAGATCAAGAAAAGACAAGATTCTATAGAGCTATATATAAAAGGTGCTCGCGAGGAGCTTACCAAAAAAGAGCAAGAAGAGATAGATGTGATATCAAAGTACCTACCGCAACAATTAAGCGATGATGAGCTTGAAACAGTGATAAGAACCATTATAACAAAGCTTGGTGCTAGTAGCGTTAAAGATCTTGGCGCTGTAATGAAAGATGCTAAAGAGCAAATAGGGGCAAAAGCCGAAGCAAAACGTATAAGCGAAGTTGCAAAAAGGCTTTTGTCATAATCAAATAAGGCTAGTTTTCTAGCCTTATTTTCTATTTTCTTGGTTCATTTCGTTGTATAGTCTAAAAATTTCGCTACTTATTTTTTCTAACTTGCTAAATCTATCTGCAAAAACTTCTAAATTCGAAGCATTGTATCCTTCTTTTGCCTCTGTTAAATTTGTAGAGATTAAAGAGTTAAATTCTTCTATTAAAGGTCTTATTTTTGCATAAGAGGTGGTTTTAGAAAATTTTTGAGCGCATTCATTCTCATACCATCCAAGAAGATCCTCTCCCGTTTTTAGGATCTCTTCTTCGGTATGCTTTCTCTCGTTTATAACATCTGAATAAGCCGTTGTTTTGTATACTATTTGTGTTATTTTTGCTATTATGCTAAATGTTTTATCTACTACATATCTTGACGTAGAAGCCGTAGTTTGCGCATCTTGGTTAAATTTATAAAGTGTTTGCTCAAACTCTTGCATGCTAGCTCTTGCAGCTTTTGCTATCCTGTCGATCTCTTGTGAATTTGAGTGTATATCTCTTGCCTCTTGCTGTAATGTTTGGATGTTTATACCTATCTCGCTTGTTGCCTTTTGTGTATTTTCGGCTAGTTTTTTAACCTCATCGGCAACAACTGCAAAGCCTCGTCCATGCTCGCCGGCACGTGCTGCTTCGATGGCTGCATTAAGGGCAAGCAGGTTTGTTTGCTCTGCTATATCTTTAATTAAATTTACAACAGATGAGATGTCATCCGTTCTTGTGCTTAGAGTATGGATAGCGTGATTTGAGTTGTTTATAAGTCCGTCAAGTGAGTTCATTTGCTCATTTAACTCGCTTAAGCTAACTAGTGTTTCATTTGCATTTTTAGCTGTTTCGTTTGCTATGGATGTCATTGTTTCTAGGTTATCTATGCTTTCGTTTAGATCCACTTGAACCTCTTGCATGCCTTGGTTGCCGTTGCCAAGCTTGTCAAATTTCTCTGAAAGTATGCCTCTAACTTTGCCTTTTTGACCGGCTTTTATACCGTCAACTCCTGCACTCATAGAAAGGGCATTTGTTTGAAAAGTGCCGCGAAAACCTTCGGTAAAGATATTTCTATATGTTATACCGCTTTGAGCTGAATTTATACATGTGGAAATTTCTCTTTGAAGTGCTTCTACTTGATCAAGCAGGTCGTTTATGCCAAGGGCTATCTCTCTTAAAGGATGATTTGGGTTTATGTTTATTATGCGAGGCTCTAAAATACCATTTCTAGCAGACTGGATAACATCTAAAATTTCATCATAATTTTCCATTTTTTTATTAAAAAACATATCAAAGCCTTTGTAAATTATTTATAAATTCATTATACGTAACTTTTTTTTCGTTTAAAATTTCATTCAAAGCCTTAAATGAAGCCTCGATACCGCCGCGTTTTTCTATTTCAAGCAGCTCTTTGTAAAGCGGTTCTATAATTTTGATAGCTTTTTCGTTAGGTTTTCTTCTTACGGAGTAGTAACCTACGATTTTATTGCCTGCGTCAAGTGAAGCGGTGACATTGGCAAACACCCAGTAAAATCCACCATCAAAGCTTTTGTTTTTAACATAGGCAAAAACTTCTCTTTTTTCTTGGATATGTTCCCATAGGATTTTAAAAACAACACGTGGCATATCGGGATGACGGACGATATTGTGCGGTTTTCCCAAAAGTTCTTTTTGCTTAGCACCTACAATCTCCAAAAAAGGCTCGTTACAATAAGTTATTTTGCCTTTTGTGTCTGTTTTGGATACTAAAAAAGCATTTACATCAACTCCATGTTCATTGTTTGTAAGCATTTTATACTCCTTCTCATGCAATACAATTAATAGTATAACATAACTTTTAATTTTTTACGGCTTGCGCCAAGTCCCACATAGGCATAAAAATGCCAAGTGCGAGTAAAATAACCATACCGGCTATAAACACAAGCAAAATAGGCTCGATATAGCTTGAGATGTTGTCGATTATGTCGCTAAATTTTGCCTTATAATAGTCAGCTATCTTTTCTAACATGCTGTCTATACTGCCGCTTTGCTCTCCGGCGTTTATCATTTGTATAAGCATATTTTCATAAAGCTCTGTCTCCTTAAAAGCTTCTGTTAGGCTTACTCCTCTGCCGACTAAAATTTTAACTCCGGCTAGCTTTTCTCTTATGGCGATATTTGATACTGTTATATTTGCCGTATCAAGTGCTTCTGCGATAGGAATTCCCGCACGAACAAGCTCTGTGAATATAAGATTAAACCTGCTCATGTTGGCATAAAATATTATCTTGCCTATCAAATAAACTTTAAGTAGGTATTTGTCTAATTTTGTTCTGAATTCTTCGCTTTTATCATAAAATTTCTTTGCAAATATACCAACGGCAATAAGTAAGGCGATGATGTAAAAACCGTAGTTATTCATGGCGTATTCTATGCATAGTAAAATTCTAGTAGGCACAGGAAGCTGGGCGTTAAGTTGCTCAAAAATTTCTCTAAACTGAGGAACTACCATAAGCATCATGACCGTAAAGGCAACAATGATAGCGCATATCACGGTAACCGGATAGCGTATAGCCTTTTTAAATTTTTGTTGGTTATCCCAAACTTCTTGTAAGATATTTGCAAGTTTTTTTAAAGAGTCAGCCATGTTTCCTGTGTTTTCGCCAAGTCTTATCATGGCTATAGTTACATCACCTAGCTCATGTTTGAAACTTTCTACTGAAGATGTTAGGCTTGCACCTTGGTTTAGGTCCTCGTTTATGGATGTAAAAATTTCTTTTAGTTTTTTATCGTTAGTTGAAGTTGCGATCTCTTTTATGCTGTCGTGGATAGAAATTCCGGCGTTTGCCATGACACTTAGCTGGCTTACTACGGCAACCAAATTTGGCACTTTAACCTTTGTGGAGGAGAAGTATTTAGAAAATTTATCTTTAACATCTTCCATCTGTTCTAAAAGTGGAAGAGTTTTTGTCTCGCCGATCTTTACTATCATGCCTTTGTTGTTTTTTGCAGCAAGACTTCTAGCTTCACTTGTGCTATTTGCCTTAAGGGTCATTTTCTGTCTTCTGCCGTTTTGGATGTATTCTACGTCAAATAGTTTCATATCTTAGCAACCCTGTAAACTTCTTCTATCGTTGTGACACCGTTTGCTGCACGTATAATGCCGTCATGAAACATATCTATAAAGCCCTCTTGATAAGCTACGCTTCTTATTTCGTCTTTATTTGCACCATTTGCAACCAAGCTTTGTATGGTATCCGTGATAGGTAGAATTTCGCTTATCATCTCTCTACCTAGATAGCCGGTTTGTGAGCATTGTTGGCAGCCTGTACTTGAGTAAAATTGATACTCTTGAGGGATATATTGTTTTAGCTCTTCAAATGTATCTTTTGGTAAAGTTATGGCTTGCTTGCAGTGAGGACAGAGCTTTCTTACAAGTCTTTGAGCCTCGATACATATGAGTGCACCGCTTACTAGATAAGGCTCTATACCCATGTCTATCATTCTTGGTATGGCACTTATGGCATCATTTGTATGCAAAGTGGAAAAAACAAGGTGACCGGTAAGAGCTGCTTGTATAGCTATGCGAAGTGTTTCTTGATCGCGGATCTCGCCTATCATTATGATATCCGGGTCTTGACGTAAGATAGAACGAAGTGCAGTAACAAAGGTCATGCCTGTTTTTTCATTTACATGAACTTGCTGTATCATGTTTAATTGATATTCAACCGGGTCCTCGACTGTTATGATCTTTGCCTTTATGCTCTTTATATCGCTTAATGCGCCATATAGCGTTGTCGTTTTACCGGAACCGGTCGGTCCCGTAACTAAAACTATGCCATAAGGGGCTTTCATGGCTTTTTTAAATTTATCGAAATTTTTTGGATGCATGCCCAAGTTTTCTAAATTTATAATAACCTTTGACTTATCAAGGATACGTAAAACCACGCTTTCGCCATTTAGGATAGGAAGGGTTGAGATACGAAAATCATACTCTTTGTCTAAAATTTGAGCTGAAAAGCGTCCGTCTTGTGGTTTTCTACGCTCTGCTATGTCCATGTTTGAAAGCAGTTTCATTCTACTTACCATAGGCGGGTAAATGTCTTTATCAAATATAAACGTCTCACTAAGTATGCCGTCTATCCTGCTTCTTACTATGCAGTTTGTTTCAGTCGGCTCTATGTGGATATCGCTTGCTCGACTTTGTATAGCTGTTTTTAAAATAACTTCGATAAGTTTTAAAATTCCGGAACTCTCGGTATTTGAAGCACCGCTGGCTGAGCTTGAAAGCTCTTTTCTTATCTCGGCAATGATGTCTTTTATGCTTTCGTTTAAAGCAAGTTTGTTTGTGTATTTTTCTATCTGTGTTGGGTCTGCAACGACTACTTTTAGTAGTTTTCTGTTAAATAAATTTTGAACCCTATCTTGAGTCATAACGTCAAATGGATTTTTGAACGCCACATAGATATTTATCTCGTCCTCTTTTATCGGAAGAGCTTCGTAGCTTTTTAATTGACTTGTGTTTATGCGTTCGCAAATTCTATAGTCTATATCTATATCGTCAAGGTTAAAATACGTAAGTTTAAAGCGAAGCGCGATATATTTTAGAAATTTCTTTATATCTATTTCGAGGTCTTTTGTTGTTTCAGTGATGTTTATGCGACCGCGTCTATAAAGATCACCCAAGGTTTCATCTATCTCTTTTTGTGTTATAAATTCATTTTCATAAAGAATTTCAAGCAGAGTTTTGTTCGTTTGAGTCTTTAAATTTTGTATATTTTCTACTTGCTCTATTGTTAGTTTTGAGTTTTGTTCTAGCGTTTTTAAGATGATATTTTCAGTTATGTTCATTACCAATACTCTATTTGTGATTTTAATTCGTCGTCTTTGAATGTTTTTAGGATTATTTTATTTGTTTGCGACTCTTTTAGGACGTTAAGCGTATAGTGCGTGCTTGAGTTTTTTTCCTTAAATATATACTCGTCACCATCTAAGATGTATTCTTTTTTTACAAATTTATCAAAGATAAAAGATAGTATATAATCACTCTTTGGAAGTCTAATATAGCTTATGTCTACATTGTCGATAAGTGCGTGATAGAGAAGCTTTTTTTTAAACAAAATATCCGCAAAATACGCCGCATTCTCGCGTGCTTCTTTTGTTTTTACCAGCTTAAACATAGGCGAAGCTAGCCTGTTTAGTTCATGTATATTAAGGCAAGATATGCCGTATATACTCATTATTGACTCATCTGATGTTTTTTTGAAGAAATTTTCAACTTGGTTTGAGCAAACTTTTCTGTATTCACCGTTACTAAACCACTCTTCTATCTCTTGTTGGTTTATGGCAAAAAGATTAATCACGGTTAGTAATATAAGTAAAATTTTTTTCATAACGAACCACTTTCTATCTTTTTAATTAATACATCTATCGTGGCTTTGTTTTGCTTTTTATTATACTCTTTTAGAGCCTTTAGGGCGTCATTTTTATTACCTGTGTAATACTTTGACTTAGCAAATATCACCCACGACTCTTCTGTGTTGCTGTCTATCTCGTTTGCTGTTAATGCCCATTTTATAGCTTCGTTGTAGTTTTTATTTTTAAAATTTATCCTAGCTACCTCAAGGGCGTAGCTTTGGTTGTTTGTTGCAGCAAAGGACTCTTTTAAAGATGAGAGTTCGTCTTTTGGAGGTATTATTTGTATGTCTATTTTTGATTTTTGTGTTTTTGGTTGCTCTTTGGCCACATTCTCGTCAAAGTCTAAAATTTGGTTTTTAGGAAGAGGGGTGTTGTCGGCATCATCACTACTTGAGATGACTTTAAGCTTTAACCAGCCTTGTGGTGCGGTTTTACTTTCGTTTTTAGTGTCACTAGGCTTGATGTCTAAAATTTTATCACCTGAAGCATTGTAATGTCTTAGATTTTCTTCTAGTTTGTTTGCTACTTTGCTTATAAGCTCTTCTTCTTTAAGTTTTTCTTCAAATCTCTCTTTTGCATTTATGCTTTTTTGCTTACTTTCGTTTATAACACTTGAGATGGTGTCTGGTTTTTGATCATTTTGTTTGGTATTAAGTGCATAAAAGCCGCTTGTAGCCAAAACGGTAGCTAGGATTAAGATTATTATTAGTTTTGTTTGATTTGAAATTTTTGGCTTTTTGCTTGCTATATAGGCTTCATAACGTTTTTCAAGCTCTCTTATCTCTTGTGTGCTAAGCATTTATAAGTCCAGTATCTATTGCAGACATAATTAAAATTTTTTGATTTTGTTCTTTTGCGGCCAAAACTGACGGTTCGTTTTTTTCGTAGTATTCGCAAATTTCGTAAAATTTATACAAAAGTTTATTTAACGTTCTTAAATTTCCTTCGCAAAGATCGTATATGAGAGCAAAGTCGGCGTCACTAAAATTCAGGTATTTTTCTAAATTTTTCATGGAAATTTTTTTAAGTATATATGTGATGACCTCATTTAGATCAGCACTTTTTAGTTCTATACTCTCCCAAATTCTAGTTTGAAAATAATCCTTTGCGATAACATCTTCTTCGCTTGTTTTGTGGATGGTGAAGATAAATTTAAAATACCTGCTGTCAGCCATTAGCCTAATTTTTTCAATCAACTCTTGTGGATAGAGTTGGGCTTCGTCTAGGATTATTACGATTTGATTTTCTAAAATTTCTTTTTTATTTGCAAATTTTTTTCCATACTCTTGTATTAGCTCTTCAAAGTTGTTTATGTTTTCTTTTTTATCGGTAAAAATTTCATCACAAAGTGCGTTTACGAAACTTGTTTCGCTAAAAAAAGGGTATGAGAAAAATATAACTTGCTTTTGGTTATCACCAAGATCTTTTACGATTTTATTTAATAAAAATGTCTTTCCGGTGCCAGGTTTTCCATAAAACAATACAAGCTTAAGCGGTTTTTTGATCACAGAGATGATCTTGTTGTAACAAGATATAGTTTTGTCTAAATTTACAAAGCTATTAATATCATCTTCGTTTATAAAAATTTCTTTTAAATCCGCATAAATGTTATTGCTCATATAATGTCTTTGAAAAACCTAAATCTTTTAAGGATTGTGATATCGGAGCTGGATCGTTTAGATCAACCACTCTTGGTGTTATCACAAATATAAGCTCGGTTGTTTTTGATACATCTTTCGTGCTTTTAAAAGCGTTACCTATAAGAGGTATGCTTGATAGGATCGGTATTTCGCTGTTATCTTTGCCTTTTGTTTGACCGATAAGTCCGCCAAGAACTATCGTGTCGCCACTATTTACATGAACTACAGTTGAGAGTTTCTTTTGTATTGTATCAGGAGCTATCTCTCTAATGGTAGAATTTTGTGTTCTTGTGTCATCTTCTGAGTATTTAAATGTGCTTAAAGATGGGTTTACACGAAGCATGATTTTGTTATTATCCGATACTTCAGGAAGTAAATTTAGCAAAATTCCTATAAATACAGAGTATTGCTTATAAGTAACAGTTGTCCTGTCGCTATTTACGTTGTTGTTGCTGGTTTCTTCCATAACCCTGTAATTTACATTATCGCCGACCGAGATAAGGGCTTGCTGGTTGTTTAGAGTTGTTACTTTCGGGCTTGATATAACTTTTGTTCTACCGTTGGTTTCTAGGAAATTTATTATACCGTCAAGACTGAAATTTAAATTTGCAGCGATGTTTAGTGTCTGACCAAAACCGGCACTTAGTCCATTGCCACGGTTTGTCCAGCCTGCACCGGATGCTCCATTGCTTGGATTGTTGCCTATGTATGAGTTAAAGCCAAGTTCAAATTTACTCCAATCAACCCCCTTTTTATACTCGTTTTTAAGATCGACGGCAATTATCGAAACATCGATGATTACTTGCTTTTTTAGGCGTTTTTGCATCTCGTCTATATAGGTTTGAACGCGTTTTATCTGAGATGGTGTTCCAGTTATCGTGATAAGTCCTGCGTTTTGGTTAATAATAGGATCAGGTGCGATGATGTGCTCGCTAGTGTTATTTAGTATGGCCTTTAGCTCAGCGTCAAGCTTTTCCCAAAAGTCAAATTTTTCTGTTGTTTTAATAAGGTTGTCAGCAGATTGACTATCGTTTAAAGACTGCGAAGAGCCGCTACTTTCTCCCACTTCTACAGGGGCTGAGTCAACGGAAGCTTTTGTTATAGCTGTGCCTTCTCTAACCGAGGTTATATAGTCAAGCTTAAATATTTTTGTTTGAAGAGATGAAATTTTAAGCACGTTGTTCGAAAATTCATAGCTTAAATTTTTTTCATGCAAAAGTAGGTTAAAGACCTCATTTAGCGACATATTTTTTATATTTACGCCATGTGTTGACTCCCTTAGCTCTTGTTTGCTAAGTGTGTCTTTGGCTATGATGCTAAACTCGCACATGTCAGATAGCTGAGCAAGCACGTCAATAAGTGGAGTTTCTTCTAGGATTTTCATGTTAAATTTCTTGCCCAAGCAGCTAGCTTGCGCAGAACAAACGCTTGTAAATAAAATTATAGATAATGTAAAAATTTTAAATTTAGTTGATTTTAATATAGACATTTTTCTTTCCGTTTTGAATTTTGATTTCTTGTTTTTCATCGCCTCTTTTTAAAACAGCGCTTGTATTTGTGATCTTAGTTATTTTGTATTCGCCTATAGTGTCGCCAAGTTTATACCAAGAGCCATCCATCTTGACTCTATCTTGCATAATAGCTTGTAGCGTAAATGTGCTTGCCGTATCTAAAATTTCTGGCGATATCACTGTTGAATTTTCATCTCTTGCAACCTCTTTAAAAGGGCTTTTGCTATTTAAAATTTCATGCTTGCTTATGCCTTCTCTTTGTTGTCTGATCTGAGAAAACATTCCATCATATTTTATCTTTTTATCTTGGACATCTGCCCCAAGCAAAGAGCATAAAGATGATAGGATTATCGTGATAAATATAGATTTCATTAGTATTTCATACCCCAAATAGATATTGCGATATTAGCGCCTAGCTCTTTTTGAGTGGCGTTTATATCGATCTTATGAAGATCGACTACGAGCTCTGATTCTTCTAGTGAATTTATATAGTTGAGCATATTTTGATAGCTTCCTAAAAGTTTTACGTTTATGTTTAAAATTTGCTCTACTTTTTGGTAACTGGGGTTTTTAAATTCATTGTTGAGTTCTAAAATTTTAATATTATTCTCTTTTGCTAGTATTACTATCCTATCTAAAAAAGTTGCCCAATTTTGATCGTTAAAAAGCAAAAACGAAAGCTCTTTTAGTTTGTCGTCAAAGTAGTTGTTAAAGCCCAAAAGTTCTTCATGTGTTTTTTTAAGTGCTTCTAGCTCTTTGCTTTGCTCTTTTATCTTAAAATTTTGATCGCCGTTTGGAGAGCTAACAGACTTTATGTAGTCTTGCACAACCTTAAGTTCTTTTGAAATTTGTTCGTATTGCATACTTTGCTCATTGTAAAATCGCTCAGATGCATCAAATGAGAAAATATACAAAAGATACGCTATAACAGCTATAACACCAAAAGATAATATGTAGCGCTCATTTTGGCTCTTTTGCTCAAAATACTCATCAATCCTGCTTAATATATCTTGTTTCATTATCTTATCTCTACGCTTACATTGCTTTCATAGACATTTTGGGCTTTATTAAAATCTATGCGTTTTGTGTTTATGGAGTATTTTGCCGTTTGTGCGATCTGTTTTATTAGCTCTGTTATATTTTTCTCGTCATTGCTTTGAACCGCAAAAGTCATATTTCTATCTTTGACAAATATATTTGAAACTTTAACTTTATTTTGATTTATGATCTGCGAAATTTCAAATATATTTATCCCTTTCATGGCGTATTCGTTTTTTTTATCGCTGATTTGAGTTAGTAAGTTTTCTCTAAATTCAAGCTTTTGTCTATCTTTAACAAGCATATCTTGCATTTGCTCTTTTTCTTTTTGAAGTCCCGCAAGGCTAATCCTTATCCTGTTTGACTCGTTTTTGAGGTCAATTAGCTCTTGCGTTAGAGCAGGTATGCTTTGCTCTAAATAATACCCTCCAAGGTAATTATACGCAGGATACGCGACCGCAAGTAGTGAAGCTGCGCCACATGAAAGGATAAATTTACCGCTCGTTCGTTTTGTAAACGGTTGGGGTCTTAAAAATGACGAGAAGTTAAATTCTGCCTGATAATCCTCTTCTTTGGTCAGCCTTGCAATCAGAGCCATCATATTGTGCTGTTGACTTAGGTCGTAGTCTTTGCTGTTTATTGAGATGTTTGTACTTAGAGTTGCTGTTTTAAGACCGATTTTATTTTGAACAAAGTTCTCAAGCCCAGGAATTTTACCGATCTCAGAGTCGATAAAGATGTTGTGAATATTTACAAAATATACCCTGTTTATTATATTTATAGCGTCATTAATGTAAAAAAAACAGTCTTCTAAAACATCATTTAACTCAGGATCAAAATTTTCACTTTCGGTATCCATGCAAATGCCGTTTGTGTTAAGTTTTTCATAAAAAGCCTCTTCGCTTATGCGTTCGCCTTTTAGTTCGCTGTATCTATCTTTAATAGAGCTTAGATTATAGCGAAGAGGGCGCGAGGTTAGGTATTCGCCTCCTGAGTAAACAGCTAAAAACGCGTCATCTTTTTGAAGACATATAAAACAATCAACATCTAAAACAGTCAAAAAGCCTTTTTTATAAAGTGAGCTGTATAGAAGAGGGGCGATAGATAGGTAGTCTATGTATGGAATTTTCGCCATTATGTCTTTAAATATCTTATCTATCGTGTCGTCTGCTATGACAAATACGCTAAAAAGCCTATCTTCTGTTTGCGCTTGAGACTCTATAAAGACTATTTTATAGTCAATCGTCGCATCAAGAGAAAGCTCTTCGTAAGTTTTAATAGAGATGATATTTGAAAGCTCTTCTTCACTTGTTTCGCGAGAAATGCTTATAGTTGTGGTGATTAAATTTTTAAATTTAAGATATGAGATAAAGAAATTTTCTTTAGAAATTGATCTTGAAACATCTAAAGCCCCGACTTCGTTCCCTATAAATTTAAATGCATCTTTTTTATATGGATCGATTGTAATAATAGACTTTTCAACGTTATTTCTTATCTTTATCATTCATACCTCATTTGTTACTTGTTTGTATTCTAATGTATTCAAAATAAAAAATCAATAGTTATTTATTTTTTTAAGTATTTTTTCATCTTTACTCCATCCTTTTTTCACTAAAACGACTATTTTTATGAAAATTTTGCGACCAGTCAAATTTGATATAAGCTTTCTTGCGTTTATGCCTATGCGTTTTATAGTTTCGCCGTTTTTGCCTATTATCATTGACTTGTGTATCTCGCGTTCTGTGATAATCGTGGCATAAATTTCTGTTATATCATCTTTTTCTTTTACTTTATCTATTAAAACATCACTGGAATAGGGGATCTCGTCACTTAAATTTTCATAAATAGCTTCAAGAATGAAGTCTTTAAAAATTTCCTTTTCGCTTGTATTTGTTATAAATTCAGGATCATAAAAATACTCATGTTCAGGTAAAAGCTTGCAAATTTCATCTAAAAGAGGTTTTTTGTAAGTTTGTTGTTTTGTGCTAAATGGCAAAAGGGCGCTAAAATGGCTAGCGTAAGGCTGGTATTGGCTCATTTTTTGAAGCACTTTTTGATTATTTACCTCATCAACCTTACTAAGTACTACAATGTGAGGTTTGGTTGGATTTAGAGCTAAAAATGTTTGATAATCGCTTAAATCATCATGGATGGAGGCGATAAAAACAAGAGCATCGCAATCGCCCATCGCCTTTATCGCTTCGTTTACCATTAGTTTATTCATTAGCTTTTCGCTCTTATGAAGCCCGGGCGTATCGGTAAAAATTATCTGATCATCGCCGTTCATTACGATGCCGCTTATTTTTCTGCGAGTGGCGTTTTGTTTGTGCGAAACAATAGCTATTTTTTCATTTAGCAATGCATTTAACATTGAGCTTTTACCTGCATTTGTGCGACCGATTATGCTAACAAACCCTGATTTCAAATTTATCCTTTATAGTATGTATCTTGCTATGTCTTGATTTTCTATGACATCGCTTAGTCTTTGACTAACTAGCTCTTTATCTATAACGATCTTTTCTCCGTTTTTCTCGCTTGCTTCAAAGCTAATATCTTCTATAACGCGCTCGATAACTGTATGAAGTCTTCTCGCTCCGATATCTTCCATCTTTTCATTTGCCGCTTGTGCTATTTTGGCGATCTCGCGTATGGCTTCATCGCTAAATTCAAGCTCGACATTTTCTGTTTTAAGCAGGGCGATGTATTGTTTTAGAAGGGAGTTTTTAGGTTGGGTTAAAATTTGATAAAGTGCATCTTCGTCAAGACTATTTAGCTCGACTCTAAGCGGAAAACGACCCTGAAGCTCCGGTATAAGATCGCTTGGTTTACTTACATGAAAGGCGCCGGCTGCGATAAATAAAATATGATCCGTCTTTAAATTTCCAAATTTTGTAGATACCGAAGAGCCTTCCACTATCGGAAGTAAGTCACGCTGAACACCCTCTTTGCTCGGGTCTTGTCTGCCTGAATTTCCGGAGCTTACAGCTACTTTATCTATCTCGTCGATAAATATAATGCCTTCATCTTGTGCTCTTCTTAAAGCCTCAGTTTTGATGTTTTCGGTATTTAAAATTTTATCATTTGCCTCTGCCTCAAGAGCCTTTCTTGCATCTTTGACTTTCATCTCTTTTTTAGTCGGTTTATTTGTCATGCCGATTATTTTTATGAAGCTTTCTTGCATTTGAGCCATATCGGGCGGGATGTTTGAATTCTCGCTCATTGTTGGCTGCATGACTTCGATCTCGATATTAAGGTCATCTAAGTCGCCATTTCTAAGCTTTGTTAGCATTTTTTTATAACTTCGCTCATAATCTGCTATTTTTTCTTCGCTAACGCCTTTTGGTAAAGGTGGAAGTAGTTTTTTGATTATTTTATCTTCGATGTATTCTGAAATTTTAGCTTGGTTTTTTTCGATGTGTTCTGATTTTACTAGGTTAAAAGCTGCCATCGCAAGATCTCTAACCATGCTTTCAACATCACGTCCGACAAAGCCTACTTCAGTGTATTTGCTAGCTTCGACTTTTATAAAAGGAAGTCCCATCATCTTTGACAGGCGTCTTGCGATCTCAGTTTTGCCAACACCGGTTGAGCCTATCATTAGGATATTTTTAGGAACTATGTCATCTTGCATAGCTTTTTCTAGTTTCATCCTTCGGTAGCGATTGCGAAGTGCGATAGCGATGATCTTTTTGGCATTTTTTTGCCCTATAACATAATCATCTAAAAATTCAACTATCTGTCTTGGTGTCATATTCATTATTTATCATCCTCTAAGACATAGGTTTTTATATTTGTATTTGTATATATGCAAATTTCTCCCGCGATAGTAAGACTCTCTTTTACGAGCACCTCTTCATCTATGTCGGTGGCTAGCCTATCAAGTGCGCGAGCAGCAGAAAGTGCGTAGTTGCCGCCACTGCCTATCGCAGCTATCTTTCCGTCTTCAGGCTCAACTACATCGCCGGTCCCGCTAAGTAAGAAAATTTTATCACGGTTAAGAACCAACATCATAGCTTCTAATTTGCGTAGATACTTATCTTTTCTCCATGCTTTGCTAAAATTTATAACAGCCTTTAAGAGATCCCCTTTTGCTTGCTCTAAATTTTCTTCAAACATATCAAAAAGGTTAAACGCATCGGCGGTACTTCCTGCAAAGCCCGCCAAAACTTTACCGTCTTTTATCTTTCTGATCTTAACGGCATTTCCCTTTAATACAGTGTTGCCAAAACTTACTTGACCATCACCGCCTATTACTGATTTATTTTTGCCTTTATAGGCTAAGATCGTTGTTGCGTGAAACACTTACTCTCCTTGAATGTCAACCTTTAAATCGGCACTTATCGCGTGTCCTAGTTTTACTTGAACATTATAAATTCCTACCGCTTTTAGGTGGTTTTTTTCTATTTCGATTGATTTTTTATCAACGATTAGATGATGTGTTTTTTCAAGCTCTTCAGCTATCTCTTCTTTGGAGACAGAGCCAAAAAGTGCGCCGTTAGCACCTAGTTGTTTTTTGATAACTACCGTAACTTTAGCTAACTCATCTTTTAATTTTTCTAAATTTGCAAGTTCGTATTTTAGCTCTTCTGCTTTTCTTTTTTGTGCTGCTTCGTATTGGCGTAATACATCAGGAGTTGCAGCTTTTGCAAAGCCTTTTCCTATCAAGAAGTTGTTGCCGTATCCATCTTTTACCTCTTTTATCTCACCTGCTTTTCCTAAGCCTTTTACGTCTTTTATAAGTAATACTTTCATTTTTATACCTTTGATTTAAATTTTATTGAGAGGTTGAAAAAAGATTAGCAAGCCAAAATAAAGCTTGCTAATTGATTGAAATTTTAAAATTTTCTTCCGTTTTTGCTAGCGATTATAAAGCGAAGAGCGTTTAGCTTGATAAAGCCGTCCGCATCTTTTTGATCATATACGCTATCCTCTTCAAATGTACTATATGCTTCGTTAAACAAATTATCATTTTGGCTTGAACGACCAAGGATTATGACATTTCCTTTATAAAGCTCAACCCTTACTTCACCGTTTACATGCTCTTGGCTTTTATCTATCGCCGCTTGTAGCATAGCACGTTCAGGGCTAAACCAAAAACCGTTGTAGATTAGCTCTGCATAGCGTGGCATTAGCTCGTCTTTTAGGTGAGCCGCTCCTCTGTCAAGAGTTATGCTCTCTATCGCACGATGGGCTTTTAACATGATAGTGCCGCCAGGTGTTTCATAGCAACCGCGACTTTTCATGCCCACATAGCGGTTTTCAGCTATATCAAGGCGTCCTATGCCGTGTTTTGCCCCAAGACGGTTTAGCTCTGTTAAAATTTCAGCAGGACTTAGCTTTTTACCGTTTATGCTTACAGGATCGCCTTTTTCGTAGCCGATAGTGATTATCTCACTCTCGTTTGGCGCATCTTTTGGATCAACCGTCCATCTCCACATATCTTTTTCAGGAGCATTTGCGGGATTTTCAAGAACTAAACCCTCATAGCTTATGTGAAGTAAATTTGCGTCCATTGAGTATGGACTTTTGCCTGGTTTTTTACTTATATCTATGCCATTTCTCTCTGCATAAGCAAGAAGTTTTTCACGACTATTTAAGTCCCATTCTCTCCAAGGCGCTATGATGGTTAGATCAGGATTTAGCGCGTAGTACCCAAGCTCAAAACGAACTTGATCGTTTCCTTTGCCTGTTGCTCCGTGGCTAACGCCGTCAGCACCGGTTAGCTTTGCTATCTCTGCTTGTCTTTTTGATATTAACGGACGAGCGATAGAAGTTCCCAGTAAATACTCTCCCTCATAAATAGCGTTTGCTCTAAACATAGGAAATACATAGTCTTTTACGAATTCTTCTCTTAGATCTTCTATAAAAATATTTTCAGGTTTTACTCCAAGTGCTATAGCTTTTTTGCGAGCCGGCTCAACCTCTTCTCCTTGACCTATATCTGCCGTAAATGTTACAACTTCGCAATTATATTCATCTTGAAGCCATTTTAGAATTATACTTGTATCAAGTCCGCCGGAGTAAGCCAGAACGACCTTTTTAACCTCTTTTTTCATCCCATTCTCCTTATTTAGATTAAATGGCTAATTTTATCTAAAAATGATTAATTTTAAATAAATACTTTAAGCAAAAAATAATAGATCCAAGATGGAATATATCTAAATTTTGGATCACATGGGTAAAATTGAAAAATTTAATTAAATTTGAAATTTAAATTAACTAAATTTACGATAAATTTTAGTAAAATTAAAATTTTATTTAAGCAAAAGGAAGCGTGTTGCAAAATCACAAATTACAAAATCAAGGCGAGTTTAAGCGCAAGATAAACTCACGCCATCTATTTATGATAGCTCTTGGCGGAGTTATCGGCACGGGGCTGTTTCTAAGCTCAGGCTACACCATTTCACAGGCCGGTCCGCTTGGTGCTGTCATCAGCTATCTTGTGGGCGCGGTGGTCGTCTATCTGGTTATGCTCTCTCTTGGCGAGCTTGCCACGGCGATGCCGGTTACTGGCTCATTTGGTGCGTATGCTACGAAATTTATCTCTCCGGCTACGGGATTTACCGTTACGTGGCTTTACTGGCTGTGCTGGACGGTAGCGCTTGGGACCGAGTTTTTGGGAGCGGCGATACTTATGCAAAGGTGGTTTCCTGAAGTGCCAGTATGGGTCTTTGCGACATTTTTTGCGGGGCTAATTTTTGTCATAAATTTGCTAAACGTAAGGGCTTTTGGAGAGACTGAGTCTTTTTTTTGCGGGCATTAAGGTAATGGCGATCATCGTGTTCATCACGCTTGGACTTGGGGCGATATTTGGCGTGGTGTCGTTTGATGGGGCGAGTTCGGCTCCGCTTTTTGCCAATCTCACCGCCAACGGAACCTTTCCAAACGGCTTTTTGGCTGTGGCTACCGTGATGCTAGCGGTAAACTACGCCTTTTCAGGCACCGAGCTTATCGGCATTGCAGCTGGCGAGACAGCTGAACCAGAAGAAAAACATACCTCGCGCTATAAATACCACGGTGCTTAGGCTTGTGATATTTTTTGTGTTAACCATCATTGTTTTAGCTTCACTGCTTCCGATGAATGAGGCGGGCGTACTAGAAGCGCCTTTTGTCGTAGTTTTTGACAAGATGGGGATACCATATGCGGCGGATATTATGAATTTTGTCATCCTGACAGCGATACTTTCGGCGGGAAATTCGGGACTTTATGCCAGCTCACGTATGCTTTGGTCGCTTAGCAACGAGGGGCAAATCGGGCCTTGGGTGGCGAAGATTGACGATAGAGGAGTGCCTGTTAGAGCGCTTGTGATGTCGATGATAGGTGCGGTGGGAGCGCTATTTGCTAGTAAATACGCCGAGGATTCGGTATTTTTAGCCCTTGTTTCGATAGCGGGCTTTGCGGTAGTTGGCGTGTGGCTATCTATCCCGTTTGCACAGATAAATTTTAGAAAAGAGTGGATAAAAAGCGGCAAAAGCGTGGAGGATCTCAAATTTAGAGTGCCTTTTTCGCCCGTTTTGCCATATATTACGATCGCCTTGCTTGCGGTTTCGATCATAGGTATCGCTTATGACGCCGAGCAACGTCCGGGACTATATTTCGGGCTTCCTTTCGTGGCGTTTTGCTATATTTATTACTATTTGAGATATAAAAAGATATGAGTAAATTTAAAGATTTATTAGCCAAAAAAGACGTAGTGGTGCTTGACGGAGCGCTTGCCACACAGCTTGAAGCTATGGGGCTTGACATCAGCGGTAAGCTCTGGTCGGCAAAGCATATCGCACAAAACCCGGACGCTATCAAGCAAATTCACAAAAATTATTTAAAAGCCGGAAGCGACATCATCACGACGGCAAGCTATCAAGCGACGATTCCGGGCCTTATGGCGGCCGGGTTTAGCGAAAAAGAGGCGTATGGTTTAATTCTAAAAACAAGCCTTATAGCACGCGAGGCGGTGGATGAATTTATACGTGAGAGCGGGGCGACGGAGACTCCACTTGTGGCGGCAAGTATCGGACCATACGGTGCGTATCTATCTGACGGGAGCGAATATAGGGGTGATTATAATCTAAGCAAGAGTGAATTTAAGGCGTTTCACGAGCCACGCATTAGGGCTGTTTTAGAGGGTGGGGCGGATATGCTGGCGGTTGAGACTATACCGCTTTTAAGCGAAGCGGAGGCGATATGCGAGCTTTTAGAGCAAAATTTTAAGGACGTGCCTTGCTGGATAAGTTTCACGGCAAGAGATGAAAATGAGCTTGCTAGCGGCGACGCCATAACAGATGTGGTTAAAATTTTAGAAAGCGCTCCAAACGTGCTTGCCTACGGCTTTAATTGCATAAGTGACACACTTGCTAGCGCTTTGCTTGCAAATTTAAAAAATGATGGCGGGACGAAGCCATTTATCATCTATCCAAATGCGGGCGCCGTGTATGACGCCAAGACTCAAAAATGGAGCGAAAAGCCTGATGAGAGCGGGCTGATAAAGTATATACAAAAGTGGCATGAGCTTGGCGCAAGGTTGATCGGCGGATGTTGCCAAACGAGCCCTGAATTTATAAGACAACTAAGCGAAATTTTAAAGACAAAAATTTAGTGTTATGCGAAAATAAGCAAATTTTAGTTAAAATCCAGCCCATGAGAATAGATAAATTTTTAAATGTAGTAAATATCACAAAACGCAGAAGTATCAGCGAAGATATGTGTAAAAGCGGAGTAGTTAGTATAAACGGAGTGGTTGCAAAGCCTGCTAAAGATGTCAAAGTTGGCGATAAAATAACCATAAAATTTCTTGTCCGCGAAGTAAGTTATGAGGTGCTGGCTATACCGACAGGTAAAAGTATCCCAAAAAGCGCACAAGAAGAGTATGTAAGGCAGGTTAATGCGTGAATTTATACTAGCTAAAGATGAGCTTATCAAGCTTGTAAAAACACTGCCAAAAGATGGTGTGATGCTACTTAGTGGAACTCTTGCTAGCGGCAAGACAACTTTGGTGCAAGAGATAGCTAAATTTCACGGCGTTAAGCAAAATGTTACTTCGCCTACATTTTCGATCATGCAAAGTTATGATGGTGATGTAAAAATTTTTCACTATGATATATATCAAAATGGTGTTAGCGGTCTTGTAAAAAACGGACTTTTTGAAAATTTGTATGAAGATGGACTACATCTTGTTGAGTGGGGCGATGAAGAGCTCGAAAATATGCTAAAAATTTATAAAATTCCATATACTATAATCAACATAAAAACCAAAGAAAACCTGCGAATATACGAGGTAAAAAGTGCATAAATTACAGATAAACGAACTGAAGAAAACCATAAAAAAGACAAACATCATAAAAGGCGTTTCGCTAGATATAAAAAGTGGAGAGGTAGTAGGACTTCTTGGTCCAAACGGCGCCGGTAAGACTACGACTTTTTACATGATATGCGGTCTAATCAGCCCCACAAGTGGCACTATTGTGCTTGACAATAAAGATGTTACAAATGTTCCACTTCATAAGCGAGCGCAAATGGGGATTGGGTATTTACCGCAAGAGTCGAGCATCTTTAAAGACTTAAGCGTAGAGGAAAATTTGCTTTTAGGAGCGGAAATTTTATACAAAGATGTTAAAGTTTGTGAGCAAAAAGTCAATGAAATGCTAAATCTCTTAAACATCGAACCCATCAGACAAAGAAAAGGCGTAAGTCTAAGCGGTGGCGAAAGAAGACGATGCGAGATAGCCAGGAGTCTTATGATAACACCTAAATTTCTTCTTCTTGATGAACCTTTTGCAGGGGTTGATCCTATCGCGGTTAGTGATATACAAAGTATAGTTCGTGACCTTAAAAATTTAGGCATAGGTGTGCTTATAACTGATCATAACGTGCGTGAGACGTTGGCTATTTGCGATAGAGCATACGTTATCAAAGACGGTGCTTTGCTTGCAAGCGGCACGGCAAAAGAGGTTGCAAACGATAAAAATGTTCGCACGCATTATCTTGGTGAAGAATTTAAGCTTCTAGAGTAAAAATGCTGCGTCAAACTCAAGCTCTATCGCCAAAACTAAAGCTTAATCAAACGCTTCGTAGTTGGCTTCCAATACTTCAAAGTAGCCTTGACGAGCTAAAAGAGACGCTTGAGCCGTTTGTCGAAAACAACCCGTTTGCTAGCATAGAACAAAATTCATCTCATGTAAATTCTAAAAGAAATTTTTTTAAAGAAATAAGCAAAAATTCCATTTCAGATACGCTTGAAGCTACCAGTATACAAAAGCAAAGCTTGTATGAAAAGCTTTATGAGCAGATAAATCCACCGCTTTTTCCAACGTTAAAGTCTCAAAATATAGCTTATAAAATCATCGAATGCATAAATAATGAAGGGTATTTTGAATATGATGATGAAATTTTATCGGAATTTGATGATGCGCAAGTTGAGAGTATTAGAGCTAGATTTGCCTATCTTGAGCCAAGTGGAGTTGGAGCTAAGAGCTTAAAAGAGAGCTTTTTGTTTCAGCTTGAAGAGGTGGAGTGTGAGGCTAAAATTTACGAAAATGTAAAAAAAATTATCGAAAATTTCGAAGATATTGAACAGATGACAAAACTAAAGGGCTACAAAGAGGCTCTTGAATTAATAAAAAAATTTAAAAACCCTCCTGCTATAGAATACCTAGAAGATATGGCAACAGCCGTTGCAGATATAGCCATAAAAACAGATGATAACGGCATTAGCGTTAGTGTAAATGACGGGTTTTATCCTGAAATTTTATTAGATACACAAGGACTTGATGAGGCAAACGAATTTGTCTCAAGCCGCATAAAAGAGGCTAGGGCACTCATAGATGCGCTTGAGATGCGCAAAGCAACGCTTTATAAGATAGGGCTAATGATAGTCGAGTATCAGTATGATTATTTCTTTGGTGGAGACATAAAGCCGATGAAGCTTAAAAATTTAGCCGATGATCTTGGTCGCAACCCATCCACTATATCGCGTGCCATTGCAAATAAATACCTAGAATGCTCGCGTGGAACGATCCCTCTTAAGAAGTTTTTTGCTACTGGGCTTGATGAGGAAGTTTCAAATGAGGCTATAAAAGGATTTTTACTTGAACTTATAAAGAAAGAAAGTCCACAAAAGCCATTAAGTGATCTTAAAATTTTAGAACTTATAAAGGCTAATTTTAATATCCCATTGGTGCGGCGAACGATAACAAAATACCGTAAGTCGTTAAATATCGGAAGTTCTAGCGAGCGTAAAAAAATTTACGCTATCAAGCACTGACAAAGTTTTCTTGCGTTTTAAAAAGCGGTTTAAGGCTTTCATACGCGGTTTGTATCTTTTCAAATTTTTCACGGTATTCGTTTTGAATTTTTTGAGGCTTGCTTGCATGACGATCGGGATGATAAATTTTAACCAGCGAAAGATAGCTTTGTCTGATTTGCTCAAAGTCGCTATCCTTTTCACAGCCCAAAGTCTCAAAGTTGTCCTCCAAAAGATCTGCAAGAGCTGAAAATCTATTTACAAATTTACTTGATTTTTGAACTTTAAAATTTCGTTTAAATGTATCAAATTTTGTACTATCAAGATTGAAATGTATGATGAAATTTAAATGCTCTTTTTTTGAGAACAGTGTATTAAAAGCGTCAAAATCACTTTCGTTTTTAATTTTAACATGTAAGATATTTTGTTTTTCATCAAATTTGTTTTCATTATCTTTAAAGCATTGCATAATATAGTTGGCAAAAATTTTATGTGTATTATTAAGTAGTAATACAATCTCATCCTTTACAAAATCAACATCTACAAAAAACATGTTAGAAACCGCATTTTTTTGAACATAGTTGATTTTTATAGTTTTATACTGCGCGAAAAAGAGGTTTAGCTCTTCATTTGTCTCTTTTTCATATATTTTTTTAATAAACTTTAAAAAGCACTTTCTTTGTGGTATTTCGCTCTCTTCGTAAAATGATATGATCTTGCCTTTGTTGGCGATAGTTTTGCTGAAATTTTTTATTATGATATTGCGAAGCTCGCAAAATAATATGTCATCTTGAGTTTGTATGCTTAAAGATTCTAAAGTTTGAGTTATATTCATAAAATTTCTCCTTAAAAACTATAAGGATAAAAAGCAATAAACGTTCCAAATTGTGTTTTTTAGATTTTTCTAATATCGCTATTTTTTATATATGACAAAAACTCATCTTTTAGTCTATCTTGTTTATGTTTGATAGCGTCTTGTTTTGCATTTTGTGGATCTTTTTGAGGTTTTAGGCTTACGCCTTGTTCTTTTACAAGCTCTTTTTTTATATCTTTTAAGCTGTCAAAAAAGTCATTCATCGTATTTCCTTTATTGTATTTGACGTAAGATTATCTGTTTTGAGCTAAAATTTGCATAAATTTTAGAAATTTTAGAAAATATATGCAAATTTTAAGAAAACTTTGCTATAATCACATTTCTTTTTTATTGTGCGCTCGTAGCTCAGCTGGATAGAGCATTTGATTGCGGTTCAAAAGGTCAGAGATTCGAATTCTCTCGGGCGCACCATCTTACTTATTTTTTAAAAACACACAAGTTTCTAAGTTAAAATTTCTAAAACATTTTAAAGTTTGCAATGCAATACCTTAATATTTTTTGCGAGCATTAGTTAAGAATTTACAAAAAAGAAAGCATAAAGTTTTTATCTCAAAAGAGTTATATGAGAATATTTTTATAAAAACAATCTTTTTATAGTTTAAGTAAATAAATCCACATATAATGATCTTAAGACATATAAAATTAACAATATAAAAATAATTAAAAATAGTGAAAATGATGCTTTTTTGAGATAAAATTTTACGGGATTGTTTTGTTGCTCTAAATATCTTGAATTATTTTTATTTATGATGTTATTAATTTCTTTTATCTTATCCTGAATTTTTCTAAGATAATCAAAAATCAATTTTTCATTTAATGGTTTATCTTTTGAATAATTTTCATATACATTTTTTAACAAATCATTGTTTTCTTTGATGTCCACTATATAACTATTTTTCAACAATAACTCATATAATTTCTTCGCATTGGATTTAGAATTTGGCTTTAAAGATAGTTGAACTAAACAAAAATAAATTTGATTTAAATTATCTAAATTTTCTTTTTGAGTATTTATAAAAATATTTTCGGATTGAGCTACTGAATCTGTTATATATTTTTTAATTATTAATGAACATATACCCAGTATTAAAAATAAAATAAATTCAACATCATTTATTTTATCATTTATAAACAATAAAATATTTTTAAACAAATCCTCATCTAATGAGTTCATTAAAAAACCCCTTAATCTTTTGAGTAAAATTTTTCGGCGCTTTACCTGTATTTACAATGTTATCATAAGTCATTCTTTCGTCTCTGAGGAAAGCAAATACTATTTCATGGTTCCCTAAAATAATATATCTATTTCTATTGTTATTCGTAGTGCCTGTTTTGCAAAAAAATGAGCTTAATCCCAATGTGTTTATTGATACTTGTCTTAATATGGACTTTAATTCGTCTATATGTTCATGATTATTATTTGAAAATAAATTATAATAAGCCATTGATAATTCGTATAAAGAAATACCATATGGAGTGGAACCCAAAACCAAAGATGGAAAATCTTCACAATTTTCTTTGTTAAACAAATTAGCTATATGCTTAGAAATATTATCAAAACCCACTTTATAACTTGCGTTTAAAAACACTGTATTATTAGATACCTCTAGTGCTTTTGCCAAAGACATGGTGTTATATGTTGGCTCAAATGCTTCTTTTGCTATCCATTTTTTATATTTATAAATAGGTGTTGTTGGTATTTGCGTATTTTGCTCTACCCCATGACTTCTTAAATATAAATATATAAAAGGCTTGAGTGTTGAGCCTACATTTCCGAAGTGATTAAATATATAATGGTTTCCATGCTTGCTAGAAAAACCAGCAATTTTGCCATTTTTTATACATATTACAGAATCAAAATCTTTAGTTGAATTTACAAATTTGTTAATTTTGTTTTGTATTTTATAATTTATTGTGCTATTAATTGTAAGCTTATTGCGTTCTATCGTCTTAGTAACAGCAGATATAATTTCTGATGGCACAACACTTATTTGTTTTTGTTTTAATTTTGGAAAATTATGTAAGTACTTGCCAGTTTGACTTTTTGAGATAAGGTTTGTTTTATTTAATCTAGCCACTATACTTTTATATCTATCTAGGAAAAGTTGGTTGTTGTTAATATATAAATTGGGACCCCTTAAGAGCACAATTAAGGATATAAATTCTTTTTTTGTTAGCTCATGCAGTCGTTTTGCAAAATATTTAATAGAAGCTGACTCA
The DNA here is from genome assembly GCF_012978615.1 of Campylobacter sp. RM9328. Classification (NCBI taxonomy): domain Bacteria; kingdom Pseudomonadati; phylum Campylobacterota; class Epsilonproteobacteria; order Campylobacterales; family Campylobacteraceae; genus Campylobacter; species Campylobacter sp. RM9328. Next base: position 150,292 of record NZ_LIWF01000004.1, read on the forward strand.
AATCCATATATGTTTGAACCCATATAAATAGATTCAATATATTTATCTATGATATGCTGTTTTGAAAATTTAATTTCTATTTTTAGAGCTTTAAAAATTTCTGCAAACTTTCTTTTAAATGTTTTTGAGTTGTCGTTTAAATAGCTTCTTGATAATTGTTGCGTTATTGTACTTCCACCTTCTATTATTTTTCCGGCTTGTAAATTTCTATAAAAGGCTCTTGCTATTCCAATTAAATCAATTCCTATATGCTTATAAAATCTTTTGTCTTCAATTGACAGCAAGAATTTAATAAAAACTTCAGGAATCTCTGTATCTATTCGCTTTGTATAGATTTTATTTGTATCGGAGCAAACACCAATAGTTTCACCATTATCGGCTTTCACAATATAGCCATTCACATTAATATGCACATTTGTTATCACCAAATAACTCTTTTGATTTATGTTTTATTTAATAAAAATTTGTGCTAATTTTAGCATAATTATTGTGTATGTTTTAGTCAATTATGACCATATTGATTTATTTTATAAAGTTATAATTCTATTACTTACGAGACTTTGGGTGCTTAATTTGTCAGCAAGAGTTGTTTTTTGTTTGCGCAAGACAACACAATAAATGTAATTTATGAAAAAATAAAATAATATAACTGGCAGTTGATTTAAACTGGTTGCAGAGAGCGGATTTGAACCGCTGACCTTCGGGTTATGAGATTTTTGTGCTGTAAAATTTTACTTAAATATCTTAATTTGCCTGCTTTATATAATGTTTTTTAAAATATGTTATAATCATAAAAAAATAAAAAAGGTTAAAACTATGGAAAATATGTTAGAGATAGAAAGAGAAGATTTCTTGCATACTCTTACAGCTTCGGATAAAAGAATAGTTAAAAAAGCCATAGATCTTTATCATGATTTTATAGAGTATAAAGACGCTTTGAAAATAAGCAAATCTATCGAAAATGGCACTATTAAAACATATCCTGCTGATGAAGTTTTTAAAGAGATAGAAAAGTCATTATGAAACTTGAAATTTCAGACATAGCAAAAGAAAATTTAAAAAAATTTAACAAAAAAGACTACACAAAAATCAAAGAAAAACTTATTTATTTGTGCGATAACTACGAAATCATAAAAGATAGTAAAAATATAACCTCTTTGGTTAATTTTTCAAATTTTTACAGGTATAGAATTTCAAGTGATATAAGGGCTGTATTTCAAATCAAAGATGACAAAATAACAATACTTATTTTAAAAATAGGACATAGAAAAGATATTTATAAGTAATATTCTCTCATATCAATTTATTTTAAATTTTATTTTTATATATCAATACCTACTTAAATATTCTAACATAAATATCAATTTTCCACTCACAAAAATAAATTCATAAGTTCTTACAATATTGTCAATTTTCTTATTTTTTTGCTTTAGAAACATTTTAGCCACCTATTTCTTTTTTTAAAACTCTTGCTTTTATTTCTGCAAAATAATACTCTTTTTCTATATCACTTAAATTATTATAGTATTTTAGTAATTCATCATTTTTACTTAAATTTTCTTTTTTTTCTAAAAAGGTTTCTTTGTATTCCATCACAATTTTATATAAAAATGGTTTATCTTTTTTCCAGTTATACAATGTTGGCTCTGAAATATTTAATTTTTCACAAAAATCTTTATTATTCATCTTGACATCTTTTTATTTTTTTACTATAATACTAAAATTATTTAAGTAAATTTTGTTTTTAGTTAAATAATTAAATTTTTATTTTAGCTTTTTATAGCTTAAATGAAAAATTTTAACATACCGCCCGCAACAGAGTAGAGATGTTTAGGGGTGTGGGTGTTACAACCTTAGTATGTTGTTAAACTGCTTGGGGTGGCGTAGCTCCGCCCCTTAAATACTTAGCTACAAAAACACATTTTAAGGAGCTACATATGTATACGTATTTAATTGGCTTTTGCGATGAAGTTCGCCCACTCTCTAGAATTGATAAGAAAACTGGTGAAGTTTCTAGCTCGATCGACGTAACTATAACTTTTGAAGGTAGGGACAATCAAGGCTATCTTGTTAAATCTACCGAAACTGTCAATTATGATTTTTCATTAAAACCCAAATTTGATTCTGTTAAGGGCAAATATATAGCTATTCCATATCGTTTTATTAATACTCGAACAGGTTCTTATATGTTTCCTGATGATAGTTTAAATTTTCAAGTTTTTAATGAAAATCCTTTCAATAAGGAACTAAAATCATCTAAATAACAAACCGCGGGGGCTTTGCCTTAATGTGAGTAGTGAACCGCTCTCCCGCTTTTCAAACTCAATAAAGTTTATTTTGTAGATTTTCTCGAGTTTGAACTCTAAAAAATCATCTCAAAGGGTTAGATATGAAAAATTTTCTTCAATCTACTAAGAGTAAAGTTGCTACTGCAAGTGTAGCTTTAATGACAGCTCCTATTCTTTTTGCTGCTGACGCTCCTGCGGTGCCAAGTGATCCATTAAAAGCAGATTACGCACTTTTCGACTATGTTTTCGCTGGTGTCGTAGCTGTTGCTTTTGTCTTTATGATTGCCCAAAGGGTCAAGGGCTTCATAAAATAGTCTAATAGGGGGCTTTTGCTCCCTAAAAAAGGTTAAAGTAATGAAAGAAAACGCTATTTATATACCTGATTTAAATTCTTGTGTGAAAGATTTTTATATAAAGGATAACACTTTATTTTATGTTAATTTTGATAATTCTGTTTCTTCTTCTCCTTCAAAATTTATTGATTTTAAAACAAATTTTATTTTTGATACAGCTTCCAACATTTGCTATATAAGTAAAAATGAACTAATACCCGATTTAAATATTTATGAATATCAATTTAATTTCTTAATGGGTCTTTCATCAATATTGATAGCGTTTTCTTTCCTTATGGGTTTAATTATAGTAGGAGCTACACGATGATAGAAGTTTTTAGCAACGATGTTTTTAATTATTTTATGAATATTTTTGCTCTCTTTTTTGTCCCTATCTTTATTTACGTCATAGCTCTTTCTTTTGTTAAATAAGGTTGCTTTGAAATTTTTCAGCTAGTTTTTTTGGCTGATCAAATTCAATGTTAAAAGTGATTATTAAAAAAACTAGCCGGCAACCGAAGGGCGTCAGCAAATATTAAAAAAGGTTTTAATTAATGAAAATATTATTAAACATAATTATTTTTCTATCAATTTCAATAAATTTTGCTTTTTCTATTGATTGCAATTCTTGCCCTGATGATGATTGCGACGCTTATTGCGCTACAAAGATTAATTTTTCTAATACTGTTGATTTTGTTGAATTGGGCAATGGTTTTGTTTCTTCAGGCGATAAAATATTTAAATTTCTTTCAAAGCATAAATATGAAGAAAATTTACACAATTCTGGCTCTTCTCTTCCTAAATACATTTGTAAAATTTCAGATGACTATCTTGGTTGTAGTGTTTTATCTTATTCTGAAAGTTGTTTCCAGTATACTCCTTATGAGACCACTTGTGGTTATTATAATTACGTCAAGTATCAATATTTTACCAAATGCTCTTCTGATCAAGAATTCGATATCATTTCAAAAACTTGTAAATCGAAATGTTTAAGTGGTCAGCAAAGAAATCCGGATACTGGAGATTGCGAATTTCTCGCATGTCCTGAAGGACAAATACGAAATCCCAAAACAGGTCAATGTGAACCCGATTCAGAACGCCCCTCTTGGTGTCCAGAACCTATGATTTTTCAAAAATATGAAATAGACCGCGATTGGCAACGCGATTTAACCATAGAAAAATGTTTGCCTAATCCTACTTTAGACGACCAAACTAAATGTGAAGCTAAAGGCATGATTTGGCATTTTTGTGACGCCACGTTGGATTCTCATGAAATGGCTACATGCATGTTAATTCCTATGGGTTGCTATCATCAAAAAACCATTGATAGATTTAAGGCTGAATTTCAATTTGAAAGCGACCTTTTTATAATAGGTGGCTTCATGCTTCCTTTGCCTATAAACGCTATAAAGAATTCTTTTATTTCTTTGGCTTCTTATGTTAAAGGTCTTTTTAAAAATAATCCAAAGCCCAATATTCCTAATTTATTGGAATATAGACCCCAGTTGGTTGACATGAGGGCTACTCAATCAGGTCCCGAACCAGTTTTCAGATTTAATCCTGTTGATGATGATTTAATTATTCTAAATAACGTTTTTAAAGAAACAGGCAAATTTGATATAACTTTAACAACTGTAAATATCCCAAAAACCCCTCAGGTTTTAGCTGATGTTTCACCAAATTTAAAAGTTTTTGATTTTCCAAAAAATGCTTCTCTTTCAGGACTTGAAAACAATACGTTGATTTCTGCAAAACTTAAAGATATGGCTAAACCTATGCCAACTAAAGAAGCTACTTCATTAAATGAAATTAGGAATATAAAACTAGATTATGATTTGGATACCATGTTTAAACAAGCTGATAATCCTACTCCAAATCTCCCTATGACAATTCAACAAACTGGCAAATCTGGTAATAAAACTACATATAAAGGCTCTATTACTACTCCTGATAATAGTGTTATTGATGTTGAAGTTGTTGAAACTATATCTTCCTCTGGGTCAAAGGTTCAAGATGTGATTCTTTCTCATAATTATAAAACTCCTTCAGGTGTTGGCAATCTTTCAACTGGCTATACCAACACCATTGACGCGAGCGGAAAAGTAACCAATACTATTCCAAAGGATAGCACCGTTTCAGACCCATCAACTGGCTCAACTAGTCCAAATGCTGGCGGTTCAACGACCACCACACCCACGCAGTCACTAGATTTAAGTACATTAGAGCAAGCTCTATCCAGAACAAACACAAAACTAGACGCTATAAATGATACACTTACACAAACAAAGACACAATTACAGCAAGCCAACGACACCCTAACTGACATAAAAACACAACAAAAATTAGAGTGGAATTATGACCCTAACATTGCTACAAAAACCGCTTTTGCTACTTTTGCAAGCGAACTAACCAAGCTTGACTTATCAGCAAAAGAAGCTTTTACTTTTATAGATAATACAAAAAAAGATATTGATAATTTAATGAATGACTTTAATGATGCTAAAGATATTCTTGAAAAAGGTATCGATATTCCAGAAATCCCATCTGGCAATTGTCCTTTTACTATTAGTGGTCCAACTCCTGGTAGCGGAAAGACAAATTTATTCTCTATCGACCCTTGCTATTTCGTCAGTCCGTATAGGTCAATTCTCACTATATTTTTTACAATTTGGTTTAGCTTTGAGATTATTATGTTCTCTTTGAAATATTTATTTAGAGTAGGTGGTGATTCATGAAATGGTTAATCGGTGCCGTTGGTAGTTTTATTGCTGATTTTATTCTTTATCTTTCTAAAAAAATTAGCTTAAAAACCGCTAAATTGGTTGTGCTTATACCTTTATATGTTATGCTTGTTGCTTTTATGGTTTCTTTCGCTACGTATTCAATTTTATTTATCATGAGAATTTGGAATCTACTTAGAGAATATTTCCCAAAAATGTTTGATTATTCAAATGGCGTTAGTGGCTCTTTTGGTGGATTACCAAATCAAACAATTATAAATTCAACTATGGAATTTTTAAATCAAAGTGGTTTAGCTGACGCATTTTCTATTTCAATGTCCTTGTTTATTTCTATTCTTAGCTTTTATTTTGCCTTGCAACTTTATAGAGTTATAGCTTATGTAGTCAATACTATTACTAGTTATTTAAAAGATTTATCTTATATTCTTTAATGAGTAGATAAAATGCTAAGTATCATTATAGGACCCCCACGCTCTGGAAAGACTTATAAAGCAGTCGATATTATAAATGAGGAATACGAGCTTCATTTAAAAAATACTTCAAAATATAGATACATATATACAAACATAAACGGCTTAAAATTTGAACTATTTAACGGCTTTGTAAAACAATATAATAAAATCGACTTTATTTCTGCCACCCAGCAAGAAAACGCCCTCAGCTCTCAATATGAAAACGGCTTTTTGTCCGATATCGATGACTATGATAGCTATGCTTTAAAAAGTGGCATTTATGAAAACTATCATCACTGCTTAATAATCCTAGATGAGGTATACAACACATTTTCAAACACATTTAGTAAAAGTTTAGGCAGATTTTTAAGCTATCACGGACACTTTGGTATTGACGTTATATTTTTACTTCAGTCAAAGCGTCAAATGAATAGAGAATACCTTGTTCATACCGAGCTTATGTATATAGCCCAGCCTAGCGGAAAGAGGCTATTTAGCACAATATTTAGGTATAAAGTTTATAGCACCTCATTAAAAATAAATGATAACTTAATCAGGACAGACAACCTAAAATTTAATCAAAAAATATCTGATTTATATAATAGCGGTTCAAAGCAAATTTATAAAAGTTACGCAACTAGAAAAATACTATTTTTGATAATTTTTATAATTTTTTCATATATGCTTTATTTGTTTCTAGAGCCAAAACAAGAAGCATTAAAGCCAACAATCAAGCAGGAAATTAGATTTTTTGATGCCAATATTTCAGAAAGCATACAAATTCAATCTATGCCAAACAATCAAGATATAAACGACATAAATACAACAATTTTCAATGAAAATAAAATCTATCTAAAGATAACTTGTTTTCCTAGTGGCTGTAAATTTAGAAGTTATGCCATAGATTTATCTTTAGATAGCTTTTTGGAACTTCTTTCATTTTCAAACTGTCACATATTCTTGCAAGATAAGAAATCAGTAAATTATATAGATTATTTCTTATCTTGTCCGTTGGATTTTGAAAGAGTTTTAAAAGGCTTGGAAAATTCATCTCAAGGGGTTCACAATGAAAACTTTGCAAAAAGCAGTCCTAGTTCTATGTTTTCTACTTTTAAGTAGTTTAAACGCCTTAGAGTATCGCAGTATTGCATTTAGTGACTTTTTAGGCGAAATAAGCGGTATAACTGGTAAAAATATCGTCATTAGTGGAAATATTGATACAAATTTTGACGTATTTTTACCTACTTTGGATTTAAGCAATAGCAATGCCTTAGATAAGTTGCTCAAAGACATTCTAAAAGTCAATGGGCTTGACTACCTTATACAAAACAGCGTTATTCTGATTTATAACCCTACTATCGAGGATAAGCCTATTTTAAATGACTATATCATCAAATTTAAGCATATTTCAAAAGATGACGTCATTTCTGCACTATCTTTATTTAGCGATAATATTAAATATACTGTTTATAGCGATAGAATCCTTCTTATAACAACAGAAAGCCAGTATAAAATAATAAGCAATCTAATTAAAGGACTTGATACAAGTTATCAGCTTAGACAACTTAGCTTTACGATTATTAGCACCGATAATACAAAGCTTAAAGAGATTGGTCCAAATATTCAAGCTATATTAAACCCACTAGATAGCTTTTATTTTAAAATCATTACAAACGTTCTAACCGTCGATAGCACTAAGATTGATAAAAATAGCGTTACTAGCCTTATAAATTTACTAAAAGAAAATGGAGTATCAGATTTGCTTTACAATCCAAGTGTAAAGTTTTGTAAGAAATCAAAGTGAGATAAATTTAGCGATGAAAGCCTAAATATAGGGCTTAAGAGCTAGTTTATTTAAAATCAAAGTGGCGAAATTTTATTTTACATTATTTTACAAATACTTTACACTTTTTTACACTTGTTTTTAAAACCTTTTAAAAGCCGTTTAAATCAAGCTTTTTTCATGTGCGACACCACTCTGCCTATTATATGGCAGTATTGCATATTATGCTTTTCTATTAAAATCGGCTCATACTTGTCGTTATCTGAAAATAGAGTTATAGACTTGGTTACCGGGTTTTTTTCTACTCGTTTTACGTAAATATCGCCATCGTAGCTTATGATATAGATACATCCGCCTATAATGCCGCTCTCGTTTTGCATAGGATTTATAAACAAAAGTTCGCCGTTTGTAATAGTAGGCTCCATACTATCGCCACGAGCATTAATAATGTGGATATTGGCAATATTACCACTAATACGCAAAAACTTACGCAAAAACTCCTCATCAAAGTCCATAATCACCGGTGCTTCATCGTAGTTTATGACGCCGCCGCCCGCACTTGCATAGGTATCTTCAAAGTAAGGTATAGAGATGACGTTTGTTTCTTCTTGTGAGTTTTTAAGGTTAGAGTGGTTGGTCGACATATTGGGGGACAAATTTTGCGATTGGGAGACAGATTGGGAGACAATTTTGGCATTTTTGGGAGACAGATTGGGAGACATAAAATTTGACAAATCAACTTCAAAAGCATCTGCTATTTTTTTTAAGTTTATTGTAGTTGCAACATTATTGCCTGTTTCATACCTTTTAATGCTTGGAAGCGATACACCTGAAATTTTAGATAAATCCTCTTGTGTCCAGCCTTTTTCTGCGCGAAATGCTTTTATTTTTTCTGAAAGTATCAAAATATATCCTTTTCTCTTGACAAGTATTAAAATTTATACTATAATTTCGACATTAATACCAAAATTATATCAAAGGAAGCTTAAACGATGATAGATTTAATCGGCAACGTAAAAAGCGGCGGCGTAGCAGAACAAATCCAAACAAAAACCAATAAAACTCTCAAGAGATTTTGCCGCGAAAACAATCTAAGCTACAGCAGTATCCTAAACGGATATTTTTCTAAAAAAGCCAAAAAGACTTTTAAACGAGCAGGTATTAAGGTAGCCTAAATGTGGGTAAATTCTAAAGAGGCGGCGGCGATTTTGGGCGTAAATAATAAAAGCGTAGAAAAAGCAGCTTTTCGTGCCAAAAAGGCGGATAAAAAATTTTGCTCTATAAGGTATCAAAATTTATACTTTGAATACATCGACGGACGCGGCGGCGCATCAGGCAAAATCCTTCAAATTTGGATCGACGACGAGATAACAGCCGCGCATAACGTAAGCGACAAAGAGGGCTCCCTGAGAGAAATAGAGGAGTTTAGAAGTGAAATTTCACCTGCCGACATAACAAGCAGTGCCATAACAACTCGTGTCGGCAGCTTAAATTTCACCACAAAGGAAGAAAATGCAGGTAGTAGCAATAGAGAGGACGCAAGCAAGAGGGCTGGCGGAGATGATGCAAAAAGAGGATCGATTAACTCAGGCGGAAGTAGCGAGACAATCAAAATTCCTGCATTTTGCGATGAGTATGGCGAAAATGGGCTTTGCGGTCAAGATGACGGATCACGGAATTTACGGACGCAAAATAAAGGCAGTATAAATGGATGCACTATTTATAATTTGCATGACAATCATAGTATTAGCGGTGATATATTCATAGAAGTAACCAAACAAGGAGACATAGATGAGAATAAAAATGGCTATAAGGGAAAATCGTGCGTTAGTGAGCGTAAAGACGAGCAAGCACGAATATATGCAGGACAATACGCTGATGGCGTGCGAAGCCTTTGTGAATGCTATGGCGCTAGGACTGGATGCGAGCGAGAAATTTGCAGTGAGCGAGATAAAGCGTTGCATGGACTATATTTTCAGGCGGGAAAAAGCGAAGCGAAAGCTATTAAATGCGAAGCGGTAGATGAAAGACTGCCGCTAATCGCTACTTGCTCGGATAAAAAACGAAAAGCCGCCTTTGAAAAATATGAGGTAATAAAAGAGTGGGAAAAAGCCAAAGGTAAAGTAAAAGATAGTGCTTTTATAGAGCATATAAATTCTAAAAATATATGCTCTATAAAGGTAACTGCAAATAAGTTATACGATTGGCAACGTAAATATAAAAACGGCGGACTTGACGCATTAGTCGATGAGCGAACAAATAATAAAACGCTAACGTTAGAGGCTTTGGGCTTAAAAGACTACGCGATAAAGCTAATTGCCGCACAACAAGGTAGGATAAACGTAACAAATATTTATAACCTACTTAATTATGAAGCCATAAAGAGCGGTAAAATGAGCCTTGAAGCCTTTAACGGCAAAAGAGATGAGGTGGTAAGCTATGAGGTGGTAAATCGCTTTGTAAAAGGCTATCTAGCCAAAAATAGACTTCTTAAAAATATCATACTTTACGGCGAGGACGGAGCGGTAAGTCGCCATCTTCCAAGCCTAGGCGTAAGCAACTGGGCGGTGGACACTATAAATCAAGTAGTAGAGATAGACGCTAGCCCGCTTGATCTAATATGCAATGCCTCCGACATCTGCGATATGATAGGTTTTAAGGCCGTAAATAACATATTTAAAGATAAAGATGAGTTTGAAACATACGTAAAAGAGTGGCAAAAACGCTACACGATAATAGCGCTAATCGATACCTATTCGGGCGTAGCGACATTCCATATAACAGACACCGAAAACTCTGTCGGCATAGCAAGAGCGGTGGCTAAATATATCCTAAGATACGGCAAACCGCAAGTAATCAAAGGCGATAACGGCAAGGCGTTTAAAAGCGAATATATAAATAGCGTGATGAATGCGCTTGAGATTGAATACAGAGCCGTTAGGGCTTATAGCGGATGGCTCAAACCTTACGTGGAGCGAAATTTTAGAGCGCTTCAACACAACTTTACCGCAAATTTAGCGGGATTTATCGGACATAACATCACGCAAAGACAAGCCATTGAGTTTTTCTACTCCAAAAAGGAAAGACGGCTTAAAAAGGGCTACAAAACCAATTTAAGAGAGCTTAAAAATTTAAGCGAAGTGCAAAGCTTAATGGATATGTATGCCGAGAAATTTTTAAATACTCGCTATTTGGAGCGTTTAGAGATGAGTGTGGCAGAGGCTTACAATGAGAAAGCTCACGAAGCGGTGGCAATGGATGCGATAAGTCTAAGCGCAAGGCTTGGCAAAAGAGAGCTAAAGAGCGTAAATAAAAAGGGTGTTAGCGTGGGCGGCATCTGGTATCAAAACATCACAATGCACGGATATAACAACGTCTATGCAAATTTAAACATCAACAATCAAAGCGAGTGCTTTTTATGGAACGAAAAGGGCGAATTTATAGATGTAGCCGTAGCATTTAGCGATAGGACGGGAACAAGCGTAGAAGTTGCAAAAGCTAGTCAAAAACTATTTAATAAACGGCTAAAAGAAACCAAAGAGGCTAAAACAATAGCTACAAACGAAGTAAGAAATAAATTTATAGATTTTGTAGAAAAAGTAGAGATAAACGGTGCCGTAACTCCTACCGTAAAAGCGGTAAATAAGGAAGCCCAAAGAATAGACGCCGACTTAAAAATAGCAAGAGCCGCAAAAAGCGACGCGAAAGTAACCGCTTTGCAGATAGAAAACGCAAAGAGTAAGGCAAAAGAGACTAGAAGAATGAGTGTGTTTGAAGAGATGGCGTTAGCAAAGAAAAAGATGGCGTAAAGGTCTTTTCTCAAAGAGAGTGCCGTAGGTTAAAAAAACGTTTTTAAAAGGCTTTTAAATAGGTGTTTAAAAATTAAACACCTATTTAAACGACTAAATTTAAAGGACAAATGATGTTAAAGACGATTGAGAGGCTAGAAGCCTTTTTAAAAGACGAGGGGATAAGTGCTAACGTCTTATCTAGGTCGCTTGAAAGAGTAAGCTCGGCTACGTTATCGCAGTTTCGTGCGGGAAAGTATAAGGGTGACAATAAAGATGTGGCGGATAAGATAAATCGCTACATAGACGGATATTACGAAAAGAAGATAAAAAGAGAGCAAAGCCCACTAAATGAGATAAAAAACGAGATAGTGGAGACAAACGACTTTACTATGGGAAGTTATGTTATCGATGAAACCGTAGATGAGTGTGAGTTGGGTCTTATATACGGACTACCAGGCACCGGCAAGACGACTATACTAAGCGAGTATGCAAAAAACCACCCAAATGCAGTGCTGATAAAAACAAATCGCTTTTATAAGGCTAAGACTTTGCTAGATAAGATATGCGCCGAGCTAGGTATAGAAAGCGTAGGAGATAATGCCACTAAGCTTGATAAGATCGTGAAGTTTTTAAAGCAAAGCGACAGAATTTTACTTATCGATGAGGCGGAAAATCTACCTATACAAGCGCTTGACGGACTTAGGGCTATATGGATGGATAGCGGAAAGCCGATGGTGCTTTGCGGAACTGAGCTACTTAAAGATAAGCTAGTGGGAAGTGGCGGCGAACTTAAGAGATTTTATAACAGAATATGCAACGTGCATGTGATGAAGGGGCTTAGCGATAGCGAAAGCTTGGAGATATACGGCACTAACCTAATATACAAATACTGCGAAAACGACTTTAGAGCCTCTTCAAAACTATACAAAAAGGCTTATAAGGCGGCGAAATTTAAAAATAAAGAGATAGACAGCGAGATTATAGAAGATGCACTAACAATGGTGGTAATAAAATAGATGACATACGCCCAAATAGCCGTTATTTTAGGACTTAGCACAGAAAGAGTAAGGCAGATAGAAAAACGAGCTATCGCCAAACTAGCTCATCCTAAAAACAAAAAGCTATGGGAGAGCGTAAGAGAAGCCTTGGGCGAGATCGAAAAAGAGAGAGCTAAACGATATAACAGCGAGGAGATTACAAGATGATACGCGGGCTAAACGGATTTTATTCGCGCAAATTTTATGAGCTTGATGGTGAATTTATCTGTATAAAAGGCTCTAAGAAAGCCGTTGATACGATAAAAATTTAAGTGTTTAATAAGCCGCTTATGGGCGGTTTAATTAAGTGCTTGAGCTCAAAAACACTTTAAACAAATTTTGGTGGGTTGTGAAAGCAACCTTAGTCTTTAGTGTTAGTTCTTAGGTG